>JAFAVL010000603.1 GCA_019242465.1 Chroococcidiopsidaceae cyanobacterium CP_BM_RX_35
TTGGAATCGTGTTGATGCCTTGGGACCAACCTCTGAACGCGAACAGTGCGGTACCAATATGTGTGGTAAAGGTGAGCCAATTCAGCTTGCCCAAATGACCCATGCCTATGTGCCAGTGCGGGTGCGTAATATTCAGATTGGGGGGGCACAATGATAGCAGCACCGATTTTGATGGGTGAAGACCAGGCACTGTCCCTAGTAGAAACAGTTATCCAACAATCTGAGGCAGAGGGGGTTTTTGTGAGCCTGAGTACTGGGGAAGAAGCTCTCAGTCGCTACTCAGAAAACCAGATTAGTCAGAATATTAGTCAAACGCGGTTTAATCTGACTATTACGAGTTATTTTGGCACTCGCAGTGCTTCTGCCGCAACGAGCGATACCGATCCAGAGGCGATCGCCCAAGCAATTCGTCGCTCTGAAGAACTCGCCCGCATCGCTCCAGAAGACCCAGAGTGGGTACCGCTGCTCGAACCACAAGTTTACGAGCAGCGAACCCCAGCCTTTGATCGAGCAACGGCTATGCTCTCGCCTCTAGAACGCGGCAAAATTGTCCAAGGGGTATGTGCCCGGAGCGATTGCGCTCGTGTTGAAGGTTCGGGTACTCTCAGTACAGAGGTGTTCCTACAAGCAGTGGGCAACTCACGGGGTTTGCGAGCTTGTAACCAGGGGACAGTAGCAGATTTCAGTTTTACCGCCCGAATTGGAGATGGCTCTAGCTGGAGTCATCGGACTGCCTGGGCTATAGACCAGTTGTCGATTGAGTCATTGACAGAGCAACTGATTAAACGGGCTATGCTATCAACACATCCTCGTGAAGTGAAGCCGGGTATATATCCGGTTGTCTTCGACGGAGCTGCTTTTGCTGATTTGCTCAGCTGGGCAATCTGGAATTTGGATGCACGGGCAGCGGATGAGGGGCGATCGTTCATGTCTCGCACTGATGAGGCTGGCAAACCTATTGGGAATCGTTTAGGTGAGGCAATGTTTAGCCCCCTCGTGCAGGTGCAGCGTAATGCAGCGCATCCGTTGTTACAATTGGGGACTTTCAACAGCGGTGGGTTAAGCAATCGCTACCTGAAGCTGGCTGAGGATGGCATCCCTAAAAACCTATCCTACAGTCGTTATTGGGCAAAGCAGCAAGGCAAAGAGCCAACTGGTTCTCTGACTCCAATTGTTATGGACGGGGCAAACCAGAGTCTAGCAGACTTAATCGCGCAGACAGAGCGAGGGATCTTAGTGAATCGGGCTTGGTACGTTCGCTATGTCAATCCTCGAACTCTAGTAGTTACAGGTATGACCCGTGACGGCACTTTCTGGATTGAGGATGGTAAGATTGCTTACCCAATCAAAAATCTGCGTTTCAACCAAAGCCTGCCTGAGATGCTAAGGGAGATTGACGCTCTCAGTACAGCTCAGCGCTACGGTAGCAGTGTGGTGCCTGGGGTACGGGTACAGGCATTTAATTTTAGCAGTGTTACTGACAGCGTTTGAAGAAAGACAGCTGGCGGCTTTTCTCCCCACCCATTTAGGGATTGGGAATCCAGCCGTCTTGGTTCATAGTTGATTGCAGTGAACCATGAACCGCGAACCATGAATTATGCACAATATTTTACAGATGTCGAGCGCATCGCGCTCTGTTTTTGAGGCATTGAAAGAGCGGCTCGCCCCCGCATTAGCGGCACGCTGTGCGCCAAGAGATGTGGACGTATTTTTGCTGCGTCTAGAGAGCTACTTCGAGGATCTATATTTGCCGCTAGTGCAGCTCTATGGCGAACGGGCTGATTTCCATCAGCAGTTTGAGACTTTGTTTGACCAGATGCTCGACGCTTATGTTGCACGACCTGAAACACTGCGGTTACTAGATCTCGAACGACAATTCATGCCCGACTGGTTTCAGCGCCCAAACATAGTTGGCTATGTTTGCTACACTGACCTGTTTGCAGGTACGCTGACTGGGGTGCGCGAACATATCAACTATCTGCGCGAACTGGGAGTCACCTATCTGCACCTGATGCCAGTACTCAAACCGCGTCCCGGTATCAATGATGGTGGCTATGCGGTCATGGATTATCGTGCTGTTGATTCGGCACTAGGTACCATGGCTGATTTGCAGGCGCTTGCTAGAGAGCTGCATACCTCTGGCATCAGCTTATGTGTAGATTTGGTACTCAACCATACTGCCAAAGAACATGAGTGGGCGCAGCGCGCGCTGGCTGGTGAGGCAGAGTTTATGGATTACTACTATACCTTCCCAAATCGCACCTTCCCTGACGCCTATGAACGCACTCTACCAGAGGTGTTTCCTGATTTCGCACCAGGCAACTTTAGCTGGTATCCCGATATAGGTGGTAGCGGACGCTGGGTTTGGACAACCTTCAATGAATTCCAGTGGGATCTCAACTATACGAATCCCACGGTATTTCGAGCGATGGTAGATATTATGTTCTTTTTGGCTAATCAGGGCATAGATGTCCTGCGGCTCGACGCCGTGCCCTTTATTTGGAAACGGATGGGCACTAACTGCCAGAATCAACCTGAGGTTTACTTACTGGTTGAGGCTTTTCGCGCTGTTATGCGAGTAGTGGCACCAGCGCTGATCTTTAAGGCTGAGGCGATTGTGCCGCCCGATTTTCTCCTCCCTTACCTTGGGATTAAAGCAACGGTTGGTAAACAGTGTGAGTTAGCCTACAACAATCAGCTCATGGTGTTGCTCTGGAGTACTCTCGCCAGCCGTAAGGTTAGGTTAATGACCTACGTACTCGATCACATGCCACGCATGCTGTTAGGCAGCACCTGGATCACCTATGTCCGCAACCACGATGATATCGGTTGGGCTGTGACTGATGAGGATGCTGCCGCAGTGGGCGAGAATGGCTTCCTCCACCGCCGATTTCTCAACGAGTTCTACGATGAGACCTTTCCCGGCTCGTTCGCTAAAGGTGAACTCTTCCAGTACAACCCAGTTACTCAAGACGCCCGTATTAGTGGTACCACTGCATCGCTAGCAGGGCTGGAACAGGCAGTGGCTAAACAGGATGATTACGAAATCGACTTGGCAGTGCGCCGCATTCTGCTGCTACACAGTGTGATTATGACCTACAGTGGTATTCCGCTGATCTACATGGGTGACGAGTTAGGGTTGTTCAACGATCACTCCTATGTCAGCGACGCTGTTAAAGCCGAAGATAACCGTTGGATGCATCGACCGCCAATGGACTGGGTGAAGGCGAAGAGCCGCCACGACCCCACAAGTGTTGTGGGACGGATCTATCAGGGATTGCTAAGGTTGATCAGAGCCCGTAAGTCTGCGCCGATGTTACACTGTCTCGGTCTTATCCAGCCATTGTGGACTGATAATGAGCGTGTATTTGCTCTGTCCCGTTCGAATCCAATGGGGCATCTGTTACTGCTGGCAAACTTTCATGAAACTGAGCAATTGGTAAAAGCCGAGCTTTTGCAGAATAGCGGTCTAGGTGTCAATATGTACAATTTGCTGACGGGGAAAATCTTATCACTAACTAACGGATACATCCACCTCGGACCGTATGAAAGTGTATGGCTGATTGATGTTGAGTAGATTCAGCGTCAAAACGCATCTTTGGGTAGAGCGAGTAGTTACCGGGTATAAGTTAGCTTGTTGCTACAACGTTATTGCCAAGAAAAACTAGTGATACATCAAATTGGCGACAAAGTTCAGACTCTCGATGGGCAAAGCGGAACAATTGTTCACGTCGAGACTATTGGTTCAGACGCATTGCCTATAGATGAACAGCTTGTGGTTATGCTTCATAATGGCTCTACAGTGACAGGTTCCTCAGCAGATTTTAAAGCTGAGGAAGTCAGTCTTCTAGGACAGGAGCCCCCACTTTACTAGAGTCGCTAGCCACTTAGACCAGTGGCGGTCATTCGTTGTAGCCAAAATTAACGACCAGTTGGCACTAAAGGGGCTGGTGAGGATGCCTCTTGGTTAGTCCGCAATAACTTTCTCGTGATTTGGAGGTTTAGGCGAATTAGGGAAAATTTTGTCTTTTCAGCTAGTTTCTCATCTATTTATATAGCGATATTGCTCGATATTTATTAGTTTCCTACCCACCTACTTATGATTCCAGGATATTTGGAGTTCTTTGTAAAGTTTCCAAGAATACAGCACTAATTCCAGCAGGGCGATCAATACCCAGATTGCAGTAGTAACTACTACAGGAAAGCTG
Source organism: Chroococcidiopsidaceae cyanobacterium CP_BM_RX_35 (assembly GCA_019242465.1). Next base: position 4,209 of record JAFAVL010000603.1, read on the forward strand.
AGGTCAGGGAACACACTTTGCAAACCTACAATACCAAACAATAGCAGAAACACTAGCGAGATACCCAACAGAAACGATAGCTTAGCGATCGTCATAATCATGAGATTCATGTCTAAAATGATGCTGTAAAGGCTAGAGAAAACCTCCAAGATTTCATCGACATTGTTTAAAACTAATAATATTTGTTGTAGACGCAGACGTTCAGGGCGGGGAAGTCTTTGATTCATCCTAGCCGATGCATCTCTAAAAGTTTTTAAGGTCTGATTCCAACTTGATAAGTAGTATTCGGATATCGAGCTGGGAAAATCTTTCATCTGCAAGGGGACAAAATAGTCAATAATCTCAGTTAGTTTGTCTGTAAAGAGCTGGAGTTCTAGGGGTAACTCTTGGGTGAGACGAATTAGTTGATCAATCTGGAGTTGTAGCGCCCGATAGTGATCGAGCCGCTCTGAAGTGATCGCCTGAATTCTAAAAGTTAGAAAGACAATCAATAATCCTAACAAAGCAGCTAGAGACTGGGAGACAGCAGAAAAAAACTCGATCGCTACCTCTTTACGGATAATAATCCATGAAGCATTGTCCCTCAATGCTAAGGCGAGCGTCAATAGGAACACAAGCCCGACAATTGCTAGCTGATGATGAATTAAAGCAAGGGGAACTGTGCGCATGAAAAAATTGGTATTAAATTGAACCAATGGCTGGGACTGCTTCTGTAGCCGAGGTTTTCTGGCTGACATGGATAGAGCTATTAGCTTAGCGAGTGTGGGAGCGTAACAAATTAATATGGTTTGTGCTACATCAAAGTATAGCTTTCTTAAGTAGCCGTCTTAATGAGAATTGAGATGTTCAAATCCCAATTTTATCGTCGCTCATTTTCATTAAATCGGAAAGTTGAGGTCATCTAGAGGTTACTGCTTTTTTCCACAGACGATAAATCCTGTAAAAGAACAGAAAAATTCTTGGGATTGATCCATTTGTTGCAGTTCATGCAGCCAACCTTCTACCTCAGCTCGGCTGACTATTCCAGCTTCACAAGCTCTGTGAGTAGTCTGAACCAAATCAAATACTTGATTGGCTAATTCAAACTGAGTGACAACCAGAGTCTCAGGAATCACCTGAATATCGGTTAATCCAACCCTGTGAAATTGTTTTGGCAAGTCTCTCCCTACCCAACCAGTTGGAAAGCTATCACACCAGAAATTGAGTAATTGACGGGTTAATGCATGATTTTCTGAATTTACAGTGAATGTTTCCCAGTCGGGCTCCATTGCCACAATATATCCGCCCGGACAAACAACTCGCGCCATTTCTGCGATCGCACGCTGTGGATCTGGAATGTGCTGCAATGTCCGATCAACCCTCGCACCCTGGAAGGTGTTGTCTTCAAACGGTAACTGTTGAGCCTTAGCCTGCACAAATTCAATCGGAAGGTTTAGCCCTTTTATGCCCTTTACAGCTTGATCCAACATTGCTTGACTATGGTCAATGGCAACAACTTTACCGTGACTGCCAACTCGTTGTGCCAAAGCAATAGCATCTTTCCCCGTACCGCAACCTATCTCCAGCACGGAAGCTCCTGCATCTAAATGCAGCAACTCAAATGTCTTTTGCTTGTAGTTCTGAAAAAATTCCAAAGACGCAAGCACATTGAGACAATGCGTAAATTTTTCAACGGCATGAGTGCCATCAACATCTTTAAAGCCACTTGCTAAATATGTCATGATCCTCCAGGTTCAAAAACAGGTTGTGTCGCAAAAACGAGTTAAGGACAGAAAATCCTTCTCAATTCCTGTTGCTTACTGGGCAATTCCAAAAATTTCAGACTCGAATTCTATCTGGGAATCGCACATCGCCTTTGTCAATAGAGACGACCTGTCCTTTGCGCAACATGTTCGTTGCTGCCATCTGAGATGCGGCAAGGGGACTCCCGTTTATACCCTTTGGGTTAGCGGGAGAGGAATTGCCGCCAGCAAATAAATTGAGCAATAGTGAATCATTCATGTTCTTAATGCTACAATAAAAGAATGCTAATCACTTACCAGTACCGACTTTGCCCAACTTCTGCACAGACTGTCACAATGGAAGTCTGGGGAGAATTGCTACGTTGTCACTGGAACTATGCACTTGGTCAAAGATTAGACTGGTTGACCCGGACTCGGTGTCAGATTGACCGCTGCTCATTGGTAAGTGAACCAATCGGCGGTGAGATAACAGAGAGGGTTGATTATTACACACAAGCATCGGAGTTAAAGCAAACCAAAGAATTATTTCCTGAGTACAAAAACATCTATGCTGACTGCCAACAGCAGAACTTGATGCGGTTGGACAAGGCATGGAAACGTTGGTTAACACCTGACAAGAACGGAAAAAAAGGAGGTAGACCGCGTTTTAAGAAACGAGGGGATGTTTGTTCATTTACCTTCCCGCGTGTTAACTCTTCAAAAGCAGGGGCGCACCTTATAGGAAGCAGTTTAAAGTTGTCTAAAATTGGTGAAGTTCCTGTTATCATGCACCGTCCAATCCCAGATGGCTTTGAAATTAAACAAGCAACAATTTTAAGTAAAGCAGATGGTTGGTACGTATCTTTTTCACTAGAAGATAAGACCGTTCCTAATCCGATATCAGTTAACGATGTAAAAACTGCCACGGGAATAGATGTAGGTTTAGAGAAATTTCTAACAACGGCAGATGGACAGAGCATAGAAGTTCCTCAGTATTACCGAAATGGTCAAATAGTACTAGCCCGTCAACAGCGTTTTCTCGCTCGTAAACAGAGTGGGTCTAACAACTACAAAAGACAAGCGAATATTGTAGCCAGACATCATTTACATGTAGCTAGACAAAGAAAAGAGTTTCATTATCATGTCGCACATTGGTTGGTTAACTGTTATGACTTGATTGCGTTTGAAGACCTTAGCATTAAAGGTCTGGCTAGAACCAGACTTGCTAAATCGATTCTTGATGTAGCTTGGGGTGGATTCCTTCAGATATTGCAAGCAGTTGCGGTAAAGCGCGGCAAATATATTGTAGGAGTCAACCCTAGAGGAACAAGTATTAATTGTTCTTCTTGTGGTCAAAGAGTTGAAAAAGATTTGTCGGTTCGAGTTCATAGCTGTAGCTGTGGACTAGTAATAGATAGGGACTGGAATTCTGGAATTAATATCTTGAATCGAGTTCTTGGGGCGGTGGGACTACCGCTTCCTGGCGCTCGGTGGGCTAGTGGTTACACACCCTGAGAAGCAGCAAGTCTCATTTGTGAATTTGAGAAGCCCTCACTATATTGCTTGCAATTAGTGAGGGAGTTGTCACAAGAGAATGTTTGGAAAATCTATAATTTAACTCAGTACAAATGAAGCTATTGATAACCTATGTTTAGCAAAAGGAACAAAATGGTCGTCAAGGCTGCAACCCTTATCTGACAAAGCTTTTGATTAGAGTTCTTGCATAAGTTAGGCAGTCTTGGGAAGACCCAACCCGTAGTTGTATAGCCCAGCGATCAAAGAACAGGAAAGATGCAGTGGACTCGAGAGGGAGCACATCAGATTTTACAAGTTCGAGCCACGATGGTTGGTAATCAGTGGGAAGATATCGGGACACAGACCGTGTTATCTGCTCTAGTGGCTCAGACTTGGATGGTTTTGTCACGTTAATCTGTTACGCTCCCATGTGTCATCGACGACTAACTATTGATTATGAAGCTTTGCCTGCCACTGCTGAAGCTTTTATCTATGCTGATATGGTTCGACTTATGGTAAGACGATTAGCGTAGCAATCTATACTTCTCAGACATCCTCTGAACGCAAAATTAACTGTTCCAGAAACACCATTTGATGCAATGAGAGAGAGCAAATCTCTAGCAGCTTTGAGAAAGCACAAGCACAAAGAAATACGCTCAAACGCAACAACTCCCATACGTAACATGGAAATAAAAATATGATACCTACAGTTCTAGCCATTCTCAGCGGCATCTTTTGGACAATCACTTACATATTGATCATCCGACGTGCGACCCAAGATCAAATCATTGGGATGCCAATGGTGGCACCATGTATGAATATCGCTTGGGAATTTATCTTTTCGTTCGTGTTCCCAAGCAGTAAGCCTCAGCTTTATATCAATTACATTTGGTTCTTTATAGATTTAATAATTGTTATTCAGTACCTTAAGCTCAACCAATCAGAATTCATGAGGCATCTGCCCAAACAGTTCTTTTATCCTACTTTCTTCTCAGTACTGATAGTTAGCTTTTTCAATATGTTATTTGCCACTTATGAGTTTGGTATTGTAAAAGGCTCTTACTACACTGCATTTGAAGATAACTTAATCATGTCAATGTTATTTACTCATATGCTCCTATCACGGAACAATGTTAAGGGTCAGTCTATTTACATCGCGATCACAAAAATGATCGGCACTGCATGTGCTTCTATCGTTGGATTTTCGTTATTTCCATCATCGCCGCTTTTAAATTTTCTTTATTTAGCAATTTTGATATTTGATGGAGTGTACACCGTTCTACTTTATAGAGAACTTAGAGAACAAGGCGTTCTTCCCTGGAAGAGAGCTTGATCATAGACGGTGTGTTCATTGACATTGGAATTAGCCAGCATCAGGTGCAGTCTGATTTAAGCTTTATTTGCGCGGTTCATCTAACAGCATTTGAGTTTCTTGAAGGTAGGTCAGACGGAACTTCTAAGAACTGGCTAATTCTCACTCCCACCCGTGTCAAAGCTGTTTGTGCTTTGGGAAGCCAGGTCTCGTATTGTCGATTCTCCACCTGTTCTTCCGCCCTACCCGACAGTTAAGAAAGTCGGAAAAGGAGCCGTCAGAGAACGGGTGAAATTCATAGCCAAAAACTTTGGATTGGCTGCATAACTTGCTACTATGATTAATCAATCCCAAAAAACAATGCCCCGCCTGGTTCTGCGATCACTAGTTTTCATGTGTCTTACCCTCAGTTGCCTGGTCAGAGGAAATTCCAGTGTTGCCCAGGCTAAACCCCTGACCGTGCAGACGGGCATCCAATTGCGGGAACTGCGCCTAAGTGATTCCGACCCGGACAAATTCAGGGCTAATTTTGTTATTTGGTTTAGTTGGCAACCTCAGCCGGGGCACGAGTGGTCGGCAGACAAAGTAAAGTTCACCAATGCGGTGGGGGATGCGACCATTAAAGTGCCCATTTGGACGAAGCCAACTTATGCCACTTCCGGGCAACGCTTCCAGGCCATGATCTACGAAGGGGACTTTAAAACCTTCAACCGTTATGAAGCCTTTCCCTTTGATACTCACTTCCTAGGTATCCGGCTGTTCTGCCCCAAGGCGGACTGTGGTGATGTTACCTTTGTCAGCACACCTCAACGGCTCACCCTAGACAGCTCAGTGCCCCGCATTCTCAGCGGCTGGAAGATCACAGGCATGGGGTTTGCAGTTCGCCACCTGAAGCTGCCAGCGGAATTAAACCTGCCCAAGGATCCGATGCTGCGATTGCCTACAGCAGAATCTACCCTCTACAGTTTTGTGCTGCGGATCGAGCGCGATCTCGTATTTGGCATCCTACAGATTTTCCTGCCCATGCTACTGATCTGGCTGCTGGCCTATTTGGGTTTGTACTGGGAAGATTCCAGTCCAGCTTCTCGGTTTGGTTCCTCCGCCCTGTTTGCAGCAATCGCCTTTAATCTGGGAGCCCGTTTTATGGAACCGGCTGTCTCCTATATCACCCTGATGAGTCTGGCTTTTCTCAGTCTCTATATCAATATTTTGGTGATTCTCAGTATTACAACCTTGTCCTTCTTCTTGCGCTTCCAGAAGCAGAGCCATGAGCGGGTGGTAACTTTGGCAAGATGGCTGGCTCCGACCCTGTTACTCTTAAACATCCTTGTGCTACTGCCTGTGACTCCTTTGGGAAAGGCATTTTACTCAGAAGGCAAACTGGAGCAAATGCAATTCGTAAGTAGGTCAACCAATTGAAGGGGAGAGCGCATCAACATTAGCATGATCTGTAGTATTACCGCGTCAGTTATTTATTGAGGGATAGAGGCGCTTGAGTTTGACACGAGCATCGCGAGTCGTAAACTAGAGATCTCCTAAGAAACACTCCCCGCTACTGAGGATTGTGGAACGAGTTCAAAGCCTAATGACTGCGCTTTTTTCATGAGGTTTTTCACCATGCGCTCTTGATACTTCTGCTCATGGTAGTCAGTTCCTAGGTCAGAATAATC
>JAFAVL010000674.1 GCA_019242465.1 Chroococcidiopsidaceae cyanobacterium CP_BM_RX_35
TATCCCATTCGCAGTAGCGGCAGCTTTTTTATCACAGTGTCCTACAATCGCATGAATGAAGAAATGCAGCGGATTCATCGGATGGGGGGCGAAATTGTTAGCATTCAGCCTTTGACTCTTGAAAGTAATAGTCAAGCAAAAACCGAAGCGACAACAGCCAACCAAAACCTTGAAGCTGAAGGCAAAAACAAAGCTGCAGGAGCCCAGAAAGACGTTAGCCCAGAAAAACGTTAAAGCTAACGGCGGAGCCGATAGCGTTGCTGTATCAGACCAGTGATCAGAAAGTTAAATCCCAATACGACTAGGAGGTATAGTAGCAATGTTTGGTCAAGCAACAGTTGGTAGCGGTGGTATCTCCTCAAATGCTAGCCGCGTTTATCGTTATGAAGTCGTTGGCTTGCGACAAAACGAAGAAAACGATAAGAATAACTACGAAATTCGGCGCAGTGGCAGCGTGTTCATCACTGTGCCCTACAACCGCATGAGTGAAGAAATGCAGCGCATTTTACGCATGGGCGGCAGAATCGTTAGCATTAAGCCCTTGACAGCATAAACAGCCTTATAGGCGACTGGCTAGACTGCGAGTGATCGTTGTATTACACCCATGCAGGAGTCCAATTCAGAGGAATATCCCGAAACTAATGCACAGGTGCTCACTGTGCATCAGGCGATCGCCAACCTACAGCACGAAGACTTAAGTCTCCGCTACTATGCTGCCTGGTGGCTAGGCAAATTCCGCGTCCGTGATCCAGCAGCTGTAGACGCCTTGATCGTGGCGTTGGAGGATGAAGCTCATCGGATAGCACTGGGAGGTTATCCCTTGCGTCGAAATGCCGCAAGGGCACTAGGCAAGCTGGGAGACCAACGAGCTGTGCCAGGGCTTATTCGTAGCTTAGACTGCTCCGACTATTATGTACGGGAAGCAGCAGCTCAGTCACTGGAAATGCTAGGCAATCCAGTGGCAATTCCAGCACTGATGCAACTGCTAGAAGGTGGTGTGGCAGCAGCCCAGCAAGTCCCAGGAAGACCTCACTTAGCTCAGCCATATGAGGCTGTATTAGAAGCTTTGGGCTCTCTCCAAGCCGGAATAGCAGTTCCCTTGATCCAACCCTTTCTCGATCACCCAGTAGCGCGGGTACAGTACGCCACCTTACGAGCAATGTACCAGCTAACCCAGGATAACGACTATGGGCAGCGCCTGGTGCAAGCCCTGGAGGAGGGTGACATGAAATTGCGCCGGGTGGCGCTGTTGGACTTGGGTGCAATTGGCTATCTTCCAGCAGCTGAAGCGATCGCTCATTGCTCTACGGAAAATAGCTTCAAACTCATCGCCCTGAAAGGACTACTAGAGCATGGAATTGACGACCAATCTATACATCCGCCCAACACTGCCATCCAGGTGATGAACCTGATGGATTCTCTGTTATGAAGCTGCTAGCTATTGGCTTCACTCACTCTCATGACTGACTCAGCCCAAACCCAAGAACTCATTCGTGCCGTTGCACAAGCGGACTCTCCTGCTCGACTGGTGGCGGCAGTGCAAAAACTAGCAGCGGCGCAAAATCAAGAGGGAATTTCCACTCTGATTGCCGTATTGGGCTACAACAACCCAACTGCTGCAGCTATTGCAGTCAAAGGGTTGATCCAGCTGGGTCAGTCAGCAGTACAACCCTTGATGGAACAGTTAGATGAGTACAACTATGGGGCAAGGGCTTATGCAATTCGAGCGTTAGCGGCGATCACTGACCCCCGCGCCCTAGATGTCTTAATTACAGCTGCTGCCACAGACTTCGCTCCTAGTGTCCGCCGCGCTGCCGCCAAGGGATTGGGAATTCTGCACTGGAGCGAACTCGCTCCCGAACAACGCCAATCAGCTCAAGCCAAAGCCCAAAAAACGCTGCTATCAGTCTCCCAAGATCCAGAGTGGTCGATCCGTTATGCCGCTGTTGTCGGCTTGCAAGCCCTCTCTATCTTGGCACCAGACTTAACTCAGCAAATTCAGGCACAGTTTGAGCAGATGGTTCAGAATGATACAGATTTAGCAGTTCGCGCTCGCGTTCAGTTGGCAATAGCGCAACTCGAACAGGAAATTGTACATCAATCATAGGTAAAAACAGGTCAATTAAGATGTCAATACCATTATTAGAAGTCACACCAACCTCTCAAAACCAGCGCGTTGAAGGCTACGAAGTACCCGATGAGGATGAGCCTAGACTCTACCGAATGACAGCTGCCACCTCAGAGACGGCAATTCAGGATCTGATCTGGGCATCCTATCGGCAAATCTTTAGCGAACATTTAATTTTAGAAAGCTATCGGCAACCCTTTCTTGAGTCCCAGTTGCGAAATCGGGCTATTACCGTACGAGATTTTATCCGGGGTTTGGGTAAATCCGATGTCTACCGAGAATTGGTGGGGGAAACTAACTCCAACTATCGCTTAGTTGACATCACCTTTAAGCGGTTTTTGGGACGCGCCACTTATGGCAAAGATGAGCGAATTTCCTGGTCGATTGTGATTGCCACACGCGGATTAAACGGCTTCATCGACGCCCTAGTTGATAGCGATGAGTACCGCCATAATTTTGGTAACGACATTGTACCATACCAACGGCGTCGTTACAAAGGACGACCCTTTAACTTGGTTAACCCACGTTACGGCACTGAATGGCGTGATCGGCAGAGCTTGCAATCTTTGGGAGGTCGTTCTTTCTATCGAGTCCGACACCCAGGAACCCTGACTAAACAAGAGATTCGTCAAGCAATTCCTGATACTTTTCTCTCAATGGCTGGCAGTATCTCGACTAACGAACTCAACTACCAGCGCACGCGAGATCGGGTACTTTCTCAAGTCAAAGCTATGCAGCTTCCGGACATGACCCGCGAGGAAAATACCCTAGAACGCACGGTCAAGCCAAAAGAGGTAGCTCTACCATATCGCTATATCCCCTCAAACCCCAAAATCTAGAAGGACCCTACCAATCATGTCGATTCCTCTACTCGAATATCAACCCAGTTCCCAAAACCAGCGTGTAGCTGGTTACGAAGTCCCTAACGAAGATACGCCTTGGATTTATCGGCTAGAAGACTGTGCCTCTGCTGGTGAACTCCAGGAATTGATCTGGGCAGCATATCGTCAAGTTTTCAGCGAACACGCAACTCTAAAATTCAACCGTCAGATTCAACTAGAATCTCAACTGAAAAATCGATCCATTACCGTGCGCGACTTTGTCCGAGGTCTAGCAAAGTCCGAAGCGTTTCTTCGTCTGGTGGTTGAGCCAAATTCTAACTATCGGCTGGTTGAACTCTGTCTCAAACGACTATTGGGTCGGTCTTCTTATAATAAAGACGAAGAGATTGCCTGGTCTATCAAGATTGCCACGCTGGGTTGGGGTAGCTTTGTCGATGCCCTGGTAGACAGTGAGGAGTACCTGGGCAATTTTGGTGAAACAGTGGTGCCTTATCAGCGTCGTCGCTTCAAGGACCGACCCATTAACCTTGTGACGCCTCGCTATAACGACTCCTGGCGCGACAAGCTCGAAAACGAGCGCTACAAATGGGGCGATGTGCGAAACTTCCTAGATATAGCACGTTCCCTCAACCTGACCCCAGTTATTCCCAAGCCAGTCAAGACCGATAACATCAATATTCCCGACATGACAAGGGATAATAAGCAAGAAGGGGCAGTTGCTTCTGTCAACCCTTCTGCTAGCTTTCCAGTAAGACTTTAAGCTTCTTTAACCTTTTTAGACGGAGATCTCAGTATGGCACTGCCATTGCTTCAATACAAACCAACAACGCAAAATCACCGAGTCGCCAGCTTTGGAGTCGCGGACCAGGACGAAGAAACCCCATATATCTATCGGATTGAAGACGCCGATTCTGTTACTGCAATTCAAGACCTAATTTGGGCTGCCTACCGCCAAGTTTTCAGTGAGCATGCGATCCTCAAAGCCAACCGTCAACTGCAACTGGAATCTCAACTAAAGAATCGCAGCATCACTGTGCGAGACTTCATCCGAGGGCTGGCAAAGTCAGAGCGATTTTACGAGGTGGTTGTTTCAGTCAATAACAACTATCGTCTTGTGGACGTCTGTCTCAAGCGCTTGTTAGGTCGAACTGCTTACAGTAAGGATGAAGAAATCGCCTGGTCAATTAAAACGGCAACGCAGGGGTTCTACGGCTTTGTTGATGCCCTAATAGATAGCGATGACTATACCGATGCGTTTGGGGATAACACTGTGCCATACCAGCGCAAGAGGATGGAGGGACGCCCCTTCAATTTAGTGACGCCTCGCTATGGCGAAGACTTCCGTGAGCAGGCTGGTACAGTCAAGACTGACTGGCGGTTCGCGTTGGAGGAATATTACGGTCGCAAGAACCAGCAAAGACAACTGCGCGAAGGTGACCCCCGTAAGTACAGCGACATGGCAGCGGCGATCACGGCGAAGCCCAACTACGCTCAACGCCTCTCTGCTTTTGACATTGACTATCTGCAGCAAGTACCTGTGCGGAGCAAACGCTAGGGTTTAAACATCAGTTGCTGGTCACTTCTTGTTAAATGACTTACTGGGTCTAGTTTTGATGTTGAAGCGACAATTAACTGGCATATGTTTGTTAGTTATTCGTCGGGTCAAGTGAAAACTAGACCCAGTCATTTTTGAATTATAAAATTACAATTACCAGAGGAGGGCAAGCCACAGCGCCATATGCAGTTAAAGAACTTTAACGAAAGTATTGCTATAGGTAAAAGGTTATCAACTTTAGTAAATTGACACGAATATCTTGGGGAAAAGACTGCTACCTTAAAACCAGGCACAAAACAAGCAACAAACAGCTTGTTCCAACTTTGAGATTAGCCCCTGTGTCACCTGCGTTAATCAAATTACAATCCCTAAGTATCTAGCATCCAACAGAAAAGAGTAGAGTTGGCTTAAAATTCATTGAGTTCAAATC
>JAFAVL010000759.1 GCA_019242465.1 Chroococcidiopsidaceae cyanobacterium CP_BM_RX_35
GATCCAGAACTTCGCAAGAGTTTGGTAGAACTTAATATGATTCGCAATGTCAAGATTGACAAAGGCAGTGTCAGTTTTACCCTAGTACTAACTACACCAGCATGCCCACTGCGCGAATTTATTGTTGAGGATTGCCAAAGGGCAGTGAAAAAACTACCAGGGGTAACAGATGTGATGGTAGATGTAACAGCTGAGACTCCTCAGCAGAAAGGATTACCCGACCGCACAGGCATTACTGGTGTCAAGAATATCCTAGCAATTTCCAGTGGCAAAGGCGGTGTGGGCAAAAGTACTGTGGCGGTAAATATTGCCGTTGCCCTTGCTCAATCGGGGGCAAAAGTCGGTCTACTAGATGCTGATATCTATGGTCCCAATGCTCCGACGATGCTAGGACTCTCGGAAGCTCAGATAATGGTGCGACCAGACTCAAAGGGTGAAGTGCTGGAACCAGCTTTCAATCATGGGGTTAAGCTAGTGTCAATGGGCTTTTTGATTGACCGCGACCAGCCAGTCGTCTGGCGGGGACCAATGCTCAATGGCGTGATTCGTCAGTTTCTTTATCAAGTTGAGTGGGGAGAACTAGATTATCTCATAGTGGATCTGCCTCCAGGGACGGGTGATGCCCAGCTAACCATGACTCAAGCAGTGCCAATGGCAGGAGCGGTGATTGTCACGACACCGCAGACGGTAGCGCTGTTAGATTCCCGTAAGGGTTTGAGAATGTTTCAGCAAATGGGAGTGCCAATTTTGGGCATAGTGGAGAATATGAGCTACTTCATTCCACCAGATATGCCAGACAAGCAGTATGACATTTTTGGCTCTGGTGGCGGCGAAAAAACAGCAGTGGAGCTGGGTGTGCCATTGCTGGGACGCGTACCGCTAGAAATAGCTCTCCGCCAAGGAGGCGATCGCGGTCTCCCCATCGTAATTGCTGATCCTGATTCGGCATCAGCTAAAGCGTTAAGAGCGATCGCCAGTACGATTGCTGGCAAGGTCTCTGTAGCTGCTCTAACTTAGAGATATATGCTACAGACATCGCTCTTGGGTTTTCGCTGGAAGTATTTGATTGCTCCTTGGCAGGAGGTAGATTGGTCGCTATTTGCCTTGAGTGCTGGCGTGATGGTGTTTGGGGGTGTCATGATTCGCAGTGCCGAACTGAGCCAGGGACTCAACGACTGGTGGCAGCAATGGCTCTTCGGCTGCTTTGGCTTAGCATTGGCGTTGTTCATTGCCCGCTACCGATATGAGAACCTGATTCAGTGGCACTGGATCATTTACGGTATAACCAATATGAGCCTAGTGGCGGTGATGGTAACGGGGAGCCATGCCAAAGGTGCCCAACGGTGGATTAGTATTGCTGGCTTCAACTTGCAACCCTCAGAATTTGCCAAGCTCGGTATTATCATTACCTTGGCAGCACTCTTACAGTCTCAAACGGCTTCACAGCTCTCGACTGTTTTGCGAGCCTTAGCAGTCACTGCTGTGCCTTGGGTTTTAGTATTTCTCCAGCCAGATCTTGGCACATCACTTGTGTTTGGCGCGATCGCGCTGGGAATGCTTTACTGGGGTAATGCTAATCCGGGCTGGTTGGTGTTACTAATTTCTCCGGTTGTCGCAGCAATTCTGTTTAACACCTACTTAATCGCTTGGTGCGGTTGGGCAGGTGCTATGAGTTTAATCGCTTTTGGCACTCTACCATGGCGTCGAGTTGGGGCTTTTAGTGCTATCCTCGTGAACCTGGTAGCAGGCGAATTGGGACAAATCTTTTGGAAACTGTTGAAACCATATCAGAAAGACCGACTGATTTTATTTCTCGATCCAGATAAGGACCCACTCGGCGGCGGCTATCATTTGATTCAATCTCGCATTGCCATTGGGTCAGGCGGTTTATGGGGAGAGGGACTTGGCCACGGAACTCAAACCCAACTTAATTTCATTCCCGAACAGCATACAGATTTCATTTTCTCTGCTGTTGGCGAAGAACTGGGTTTTGTGGGCTGCTTAGCTGTGCTTTTTGTCTTCTGGTTCATTTGCCTGCGCCTGGTTCTGATTGCCCATAATGCCAAAGATAACTTTGGTTCTCTACTCGCAGTCGGTGTCTTGTCAATGATCGTGTTTCAAGTGATTATTAACATTGGTATGACCATTGGTCTTGCCCCTGTAACCGGAATTCCGCTACCTTGGATTAGTTATGGGCGTTCAGCGCTACTAACTAACTTTATTGCCATTGGCATAGTAGAATCTGTAGCAAATTACCGACAGCGCCTAAAATTTTAATATTTGAATGAGGTTAAGTTAATGATTCTACCTGGAGCCGCTATAAAAGTGACAAACCCTGACAGCATTTACTACCGCTATGAAGGGCTTGTCCAGCGAATCGTTGATGGCAAGGTAGCTGTGCTGTTTGAAGGTGGCAATTGGGATAAATTAGTCACATTTCGGCTAGCAGAATTGGAACTTGTAGAGAGAACAGCTGGTCGCAAAAAGAAATAAATGCGTCTTCCCCTACCGCAGTTCGCTACTGGCGATCGTCCCCCCAATCATATTGCGGAGGTGATAGAAACTGCGACAACTGAATTTTTGGCTCAATGTTTAGATCCAGAAGACCTGAGTTTTCCTGTCATGCCCCCGTTTGGCAGTTGGGTCAAGTCTTGCGATGAAGAGTCAGGCAACCAAGTTTATGCTGTAGTTTACCATGCTACAACCCTGCCAATTGATTCCGTCCACCGAGCGCGGGCTTTAGGCTTATCGTTGCAGGACTTGCGAGAGCAACAACCCCAGATCTTTGCCATGCTCAAAACCGAGTTTCGCGCCGCAATTGTCGGATTTCAACCAGGGCCGGGTGCCCCAAACGATGTTTTTCAATACCTTCCACCCCGCCCACCACAAATTCATCAGGCAGTCTACCACTGCGAACCGGAAGCCATCATTCGCTTTACTGAGCGGCTAGATTTTTTAAGGACGCTTTTACAAGTCAATGGTGCGCCACAAGAAGCGCTGACAGCAGCAGCTATCCGAGAAGTCTACCGATTACGCCATGCCGACAGAGAATGGTTAGTCAGGGCAGGACGTACATTGAGTGTACTCCTCAAGGAGGACTACGACCGATTGAGGTTTATTTTG
>JAFAVL010000846.1 GCA_019242465.1 Chroococcidiopsidaceae cyanobacterium CP_BM_RX_35
TTCTGACTCAAACTTATCCGGGAAGGACACGAGAAGTCAAGCAGCAGATTGTGGAGATGACACTTAACGGTAGTGGAGTCAGAGATACCGCACGAGTGTTGCACATCAGTCCCACAACAGTCATTCAGGAATTAAAAAAAACTGGTATATCTGAAGCCAGTGAATGAGAAACTCTTGCAGCAGCTAAAACCTGAGAGAGTTTATGTGGAAATTATACGAGTTGAGGAACCCGAAGAGGCGGAGGTTGAAGAGTCAGAGTTGGACGAGATGTGAAGCTATGTCGGCAAAAAGAGTAATCCCAGGTGGTTATGGCATGCCATCGACCGCTGTAGCGGACTTGTTTTAGCTTATGTGTTTGGTCGCCGAAAAGACGAAGTATTTCTAGAATTGAAGAAACTATTGGAGCCATTTGGAATCAAGCGATACTGCAGTGACGGATGGGGAGCATATGAACGGAATCTGCCAGCGGAGTGCCACGAGATAGGTAAGCGAAAGACTCAAAGAATCGAACGAAAGCACCTACGATTAAGAACAAGAATTAAGCGATTAGCTCGCAAGACAATTTGCTTTTCTAAAACGGAGGAAATGCACGATTTAGTTATAGGGTTATTCATCAACCGTTATGAGTTTGCCTCACCTGTTTAAAAGCAAACAACCGATCTAGAACATGACCAAATTTCCGTCACTGCTTTCACAAATCGATAGTTTCTGTTACAAGTTAAACCCTTTCAGGTATCTGAAGCTCTGGCAATCTATTAAAAGCAATTTTTGTGTTTCAAGTTGCTTTTTCAGAGCCAAGAGAGAGAGCCAAGAAAACTTTTTGGTGAAATTGTGAAGTATCTAACGAATCTACCAAAATCACATCATTCGATCACGGAAAGCTTTGAGGGAGAACTCGGCTTTGGGCAAATTAACCAACTCCGCTGGGAAGCGTAAATATTTATTATTAAAATAGGATTTCAGTGTTATCCTGTTTTTTAAGAATGTGCGTGGAAGGTTTGAGTTATGGATTACGAGTTTCGAGTAGTTATCGAGAAGGTCTCAGTCTCAAACCAAAAAGTCGTCAAGCGAGACACGCTCAAAATATATGACATCCAGAAGCCAGAATCAATCCTAGATTTGGGGCTGCGTCATGAAGAACAAATCTCTCTGCTTTCTAAGGTGCAAAGTGCTTTCCTGGCTGAGCAGTCGCTCTTGATTGACTCAGGATTCAGAGAGTGTCCAAAGTGTGGAGCAAAACTCTCCAAGTACGGCTTCATGCAATCCAAATTCCATGCCGTCTTTAGTGACCATAAATTGCGCATGCAAAAGCATCGTTGCCAGAATCCAGACTGTAATTGGCAAAGTACACCGACAACTAGCACGGTGTTTGGCACCGATACCCATCCCGATTTAGCAAAATTGCAGTGTGAGCAAGGGGTATTACACAGTTATCGTAAGGCTCAGGACAATCTTGATAAACTCAACTGTCAACGCCGTAGTGTCAATAACCATGTCCAAATTCAACACCTCACTAATCAAGTTGGAGCGCGGCTGTCTCAGGAGAATCAGCTCCCTCCAAGTCAAGCGGAGCTACCCGTTCCGGCCGAGGAATTGATTGTTCAAGTTGATGGGGGTCATATTCCTACTAAAGAGCAAGGCAAAAGGAGTTTTGAAGCTGTGTCTGCTGTCATCTATCGACCGAGCTGTCTGGAGTTTGTTGATCAATACCATTACCAGATTACTGATAAAAGTTGTGTGATTTCAGCACTCGATGACGACCTGAAAACCATCAAGACGTACCTGCATCATGCTGCACTTAAACAAGGGCTGAGTCAGCAGACGCGTGTGACTGCTTTAGCAGATGGTGCGAATAACTGCTGGTCTGTCATCTCTGTCCTAGAACCTCATTGCCAAACTATAGAACCAATTTTGGCCTGGTTTCACATTGCGAAGAAATTCCAAAATGTCAAAAGTGCTCTAGGAGAAGCCTGCACCGAATCCATCGAGAGCGCGAAGTGGACTCTCTGGCATGGAGAAGCAGAAGAGACTCTCAGGAAAATCGCATTAATCCGAGACAACATTACTGAGCAAAAGCAACGGTCTAAACTCAAGGGATTGCAAGACTATCTTGAGAATAACCTAGATTATCTAGTCAATTACTCCGAACGAGAGAAAACGAATCAAGTCTTTACGAGTCAAGTCGCAGAATCTCATATAGATACAATTATCAATGCTCGACACAAGCGGAAACAGAAAA
>JAFAVL010000749.1 GCA_019242465.1 Chroococcidiopsidaceae cyanobacterium CP_BM_RX_35
GCTCGTGGCTCTTTAGGTAGCTTTTTAACCACCCTGACTCGCTCACGAGCTATTGATAAACTGCGTTCTCGTGGCACAAACCTAAAATTTCTCCAGCGGTGGAATCAAATGATAGTGATTGAAACTCCCCCTACACCTTTTGATATAGCTTCTCTAAATCAGCGCTCCCAGTATGTTCGCGATGCTTTAGCAAAACTGCCAGAAAAACAGCGACAGGTACTAGAAATGGCATACTACGATGGACTTAGCCAGTCGGAAATTGCGAAGCAGTTAGAGACACCACTTGGAACAGTTAAGACTTGGGCTCGCCAAGGTCTGTTGAATCTGAGAAAAAACTTACAAGACTTTGTATATTAATTAATCTTGCCATGACTGGATCTCTATTTTCGGAAAGATTAGAAGAATTGATGGCTGGTTATGTCCTTAGCAACTTAAGCCCCGAAGAAGCTGAGGAATTGCGGCAGATCCTTGCAGCACATCCTGAACTCAACACAGAGGTATATCATTTACAAGAAGTGCTAGAACTTCTGCCTTATGCCCTACCGGAAGTCGCTCTACCATCACATCTACGTTCAGCTCTTCTTGAAGCTGTTAACGCCCCAGTAAAACAACAGCCAACACCAAAGCGTATTTCTTGGTTTTGGAGTAAGACAGCAATTAGTTTTGCTGCGCTATTAGTTCTAGTGCTAGGTTTAGATAACTACCGCCTACGTCAACAGGTAAATTTTGTTCAAGCCCAGGCAGCAAAGCAGAAAGATGTGATTGCGATGCTCCAAAATCCTACAACTCATTTAGTCTCCCTTAAAGGCATGGATAGTGCAGCGGCTGCCTCTGGAAGTGTGGTCATGACTCCAGGTGAACCAAAAGCCATACTCATTTTACAGAACCTGCCTATTTTACCTAAAGGTCATTTCTATCAACTTTGGTCAGTTGTTGATGGCAAAAAAATACCTTCTGGGCAATTTAATGCCAGCGCTCGAAGTACAGTTTTAGTTAAGTTTCCTATTCCTGCTAGTTCTAAGCTAAAGGCATTAGTTGTTACTGTAGAAGAGTCTCCTGAGCCTAAAAGCCCATCTGGACCAATGGTAATGACAAGTAAAATCTAGATAGGTAGAGCAAGTGAATTATGGTAAGAGCGTTATTGAGGTAAACCAATGGCTTACAGTGACTTTACTTTGGCTAAGGTACGAGAGGCATTTGGATTAAATACCAAGGAAAATCGCAGTTTATTTGCCGAGGTTGCTGGTATTCAACCTTCGGAACTCTTAAGGCAGACTCTTGAAGAAAATCTTCCTTTAGCGATCGCTATTAACAGTGAGAAAGCTCGCTCGGAGTTTATCATTGCCCCTATTTTGTCTGAAGTGAGACGGCAATTATGTTACGAAGTTAGTCTGTTTTCAGGTACAGAGTTTAACGTTGATGCCAGCCAGGGGTTAGCAGGATTTTGTGATTTTATTCTCAGCCAGAGTCCAGAACAGTATTTCATCAGCGTTCCAGTTGTCACCATAATTGAAGCAAAGAACGAAAACATTATTGCTGGATTGGGTCAGTGTGTTGCTGCAATGGTTGCGGCTCAGCTATTTAATCAAAAGGCAGGAAATCCTATTGAACGCATCTACGGCTGTGTAACAACTGGCACTGCTTGGAAATTTCTGATTTTACAGGAAAAAATTGTTTCAATTGATTCAATTGAGTATTATGTCAAAGAGGTGGATAAAATTTTAGGCATTTTTCTCCAACCGTTCCAACTCCCTTTGTTGACGAGTAATATGTGAATTCAACTAAGTTTGCCTATTTTATAGGAAAATTTCTAAGGGCGACTCATGACTGCTGAAACCAACATTCCCTCCCTCGCTAGCCTAGAATATATCTCCTACATCGATGCTGATGGTCAACTACCTGAACAGTTTCAAGGAAAAGTTGGGGTGTACGCTATTTTCGAGCGACAAAAAGTGTTGCAATATGTGGGCTACTCCCGTGATGTCGATCTCAGCCTCAAACAGCACCTCGTGCGTCAGCCTCAACTCTGCTATTGGCTGAAAGTCCAAACCATCGACCGTCCTAGCCGCACCATCCTAGAAAACATCCAGCAAGCTTGGATCACAGAGAATGGGTCGATCCCAGCAGGTAATGGCACTGATGAAGCAAAATGGACTCAGCCGATTGATGCCAAAGTTGCGATGACTGCTAATGAGCAAACCCTATTTATATCAAGTGACGAGCTGGCACAAGCCAAACTCTTAAAAGACGTGGCTCGACGAGTTGAGGGACAAATCTCATCCCAGCTAGAATCCCGTGGGGTAAAAATGCCATTTCGCTTCAATCCCAAGCTTAAAGAAAAAGGCTTACTAGACTTGAAGTAGTTAATCTAGTTACCAAGCCAGTGCTAAGCCATCAGCACGAGGTTCTGAAGCTGCTACCAAAACCCCTCCTTGACGGCGGATCACCTGACCTTTGCCAAATAATCCTCCTTCTGGACTCATTTGGATATTGTGACCCAGTTCAGTAAGTGCCAATGCAACTGATTGGGGCACTATTTGCTCTAATAATACAGTATTACCAGCGATAAACCGCCATCGGGGTGCATCAAGGGCAACTTGGGGGTTCATTCCATAGTCTGCCTGATTCACAATCACTTGGAGATGTCCTTGAGGCTGCATTGGTCCCCCCATAACGCCAAACGGTCCTAGTGGTTGACCATCCTGAGTCAGAAAACCAGGGATAATTGTGTGGAAAGGACGCTTCCCTGGTCCTATCTGGTTAGGATGCCCTTCCTCTAAAGTGAAACCATGACCGCGATTGTGCAGTGCAATACCTGTACCCGGCACTAAAATACCGCTACCAAAGCCCATGTAGTTAGATTGAATAAAGGAAACCATAAGTTCTTGGTCAGCCGCCGCTAAGTAGACAGTTCCCCCTTTTGGTAAACCAGGCTGAGCCAGAGGCATGGCAATTTCACCAATCAACTGCCGTCGCATAGCCGCATAGGCTTTGTCTAAAAATAGCGACTCAGGCATTTCCAGAAAACGAGAATCACAGATATACCTGTGGGCATCGGCGAAGGCAAGCTTCATTGCCTCAATCTGTAGGTGGTAACTCTGAGCTGATTCCCGTGGATATTGAGCCAGATCAAAGCCCTCCAGGATATTTAAGGCGATTAGAGTTGCGATGCCTTGAGTGTTGGGAGGCAGCTCCCAAACGGTTGTCTGGCGGTAGTTTGTCGCAATTGGCTCCACCCAGTCAGCCTCATGTGCCGCTAGATCAGCCGTTGTTAACATACCACCAGTTGCCGCAGCAAAATTCGCTAAATTTTCAGCTAGCCGACCTCGATAAAAGCCCTCAACCCCTTCTTGGGCGATCGCTCGTAGTGTTTTAGCATGAGCCTCACTCCGCCAAATTTCTCCTGCAGCCGGTGCGCGATTGTGTGGAAAAAAGACTTCCTTGAAAGGCTGGAACTCTGAACCTGTTAAGGGGAGGAAGACTGGCTCAGAGCGCTTCCAAGCCTGGGCTGTCACTGGTGAAACCGGAAAACCATCAGCAGCGTACCGAATTGCTGGTGCAAACAATTGTTCAAACGGCAACTGCCCCCATCGCTCCCACAAACAGTGCCAAGCAGAAACAGCTCCCGGCACAGTCACAGTTAGCCAGCCAGTTAGCGGCAATTGCCCAGGTGCCAACTGCTCAGACGTCAAACCCTGGGCACTCCTGCCCGATCCATTCAGTCCGTGCAGCTTCCCATCCCACACCAGAGCAAAGGCGTCTGAGCCGATGCCGTTCATAGTTGGTTCTACTACCGTCAGAGCGATCGCCATAGCTAGGGCAGCATCCACCGCATTCCCCCCAGCCCAAAACATCTCCATCCCCGCCAAAGCTGCCAAAGGTTGGCTCGTCGCCACAGCACCCCGCCGCCCCATCACCACCCGTCGGGCGCTAGAGTAGGGATAACTCGTTAAGAAATCTTCCGGCGGCATCAAATCTTCAAAGCTAAATTAATGCTTAGTCTACTAGATCTATAATGACCAGCAACACAAAATAGCTCTCCTTTTCCTCTTCTCTCTCTGCGTTCTCTGCGTCTCAGCGGTTCAAAATCCACTCAGCCTATGCCCCCTACCCCAGAGACGACAACTACCCAGCCAATAATTGGCGTAGCAGTCGTGGGAACCGGATTTGGTCAGAAAGTCCACATCCCGGGCTTCCAAGCTCACCCTCGCACCCAACTAGTTGCTGTCTACCACCGAGACATAGAACAAGCAAGCGCGATCGCCTCTACTTACAACATTCCCTATGCTTGTGACACAATTGCCGATCTCGTAGCACTACCCGAAGTGCAAGCAGTCAGTATTTCAACGCCGCCATTTCTACACTACGAAATGGCGAAGACAGTGTTGCAAGCCCAAAAGCACCTATTACTTGAAAAACCCACAACCCTTTGCGCTACTGAGGCAAGAGAACTTTACCAATTGGCATTAGCCAAGGGCGTCATTGCCACACTAGACTTCGAGTTTCGCTTCGTCCCGGCATGGCAGCGTTTAGCAGAACTTCTATCTGAGGGGTATGTTGGGCAGAAGCGCCTGATTAAAATTGATTGGTTAGTCTCAAGCCGAGCCGATGCCTCACGCCCTTGGAACTGGTATTCCAGAAAAGATCGAGGTGGGGGTGCACTAGGAGCCTTAGGTTCCCATACCTTCGACTATATCAATTGGCTGTTTGGACCAGTGCGGCGCTTGTGCGCTCGTTTAAGCACTGCTATTCCCACACGTCCCGATCCTACTACAGGCGAAATGAAGCCTGTAGATGCAGATGATACCTGTCTGCTGATGCTGGAGCTAGCAGATGGAATGCCCTGCCAGGTTAGCATTAGTGCTGCCGTCCATGCCCCTCGTCCACATTGGGTAGAAGTTTATGGTGATCGCGGCACATTAGTCTTGGGCAGTCACAATCAGAAAGATTACGTGCATGGTTTTCACCTGTGGGCGGCACCATCTGGTCAACCCTTGGCTGAGGTAGAAATTCCTACGCATCTAGCATTTCCTCAAACTTACACAGATGGTCGGATTGCCCCATTCATTAGAGTTGTAGATAGATGGGTGCAAGGCATTGACCGAGGGGAAGCACTTACCCCCTCGTTACGGGAAGGGGTTTATTCTCAATTATTGATGGATCTTACCCAAGCTTCCCACGAACAGAGTAACTGGGTGGACATACCAGAGTTCAACATTTTTCTTACCGAAAATTCATAGAGAACAGCAATACATTTATCCTTTGCCTAAATAGGCAATTGCCATAATGAGAGAAAGTTCCTTCATTTCTCCCATTGGGAGTCTCAAGCAGTGTCATCGGTTGCAGCTGTTGTATGTTTCGGTTGGATTCTGTCAGTTTGTCTACATGAGTTTGGTCATGCAGTGGTGGCTTATTGGGGCGGAGATACCTCAGTTAAAGATAAAGGGTATCTGACCTTAAATCCGCTTAAATATACTAACCTAGACCTCAGTTTAACTCTACCAATTATCTTTTTGCTTATGGGTGGAATTGCGCTACCTGGTGGCGCAGTCTATATCAATCGGCAACAATTACGCGGTCGCTGGTGGCAAAGTGCTGTCTCAGCAGCAGGACCAATTGCCAGTATACTTGTGACCTTATTGCTAGCCATACCCTTTAGCTTAGGTTTAGCGTCGCTAGATGGTGACTTAGGTTGGTTCTGGTCGGCGCTAGCATTTCTGATTTTCCTGGAAATCTATTCAGTTTTGATCAACTCGCTGCCGATTCCTCCGCTTGATGGCTATGGTATGATTGAGCCTTGGTTATCTCCTGAAATTCAAGCGCAGCTAAGAAAATTTGGTAAATCTGGAATCTATTTCCTGTTTATGCTGCTTTGGTTTGCCAAGCCAATCAATTTATTCCTTGGTAACTTGGCTGCTTCAATTGCCCAGGTGCTTGGCGTTCCCGGTCATTTACAGGCAGAGGGATTTATGCTATTCTGCAAATCCTCTAGCATCTTACTAGTAGCAGGCGTCATTCTTTTGTTATTAGTTCGCAAAGGACTACAAAGACAACATGAAGTTTAGTTAACAGCGCAGATATCGCATCCCTGGCAGTTGGGACACCAGTCCCATGAGTTCCAACTGCAACAAAGCACCAGAAACCGAGCCTGCAGCCATACCAGTTTGTTGCACAATCGAGTCAAAGGACATAGATTCCACAATTGCTGTCAACACCTGTTTAAGTTCTGGTGCTAATTCTGGCAGAGCTAACTGCTGCACGAACTGGGGTGGTGCAACTGGATCGAGTTGTGGCATCGCTCCCAGCATTTCCAACAGATGACTTTCACTCTCAATCACCTGCGCTCCTTTACTTAATAGTCCCAAACAACCAATAGCTCGTGGATTATCCAACGAACCAGGCAGGACATAAACATCGCGACCAAACTCATTGGCATAGCGTGCTGTGATTAAAGCCCCCGATTTCGTAGGCGCTTCCATCACTATGACAGCACGACTCATCCCAGCGATAATTCGGTTGCGAGGGGGAAAGTGGGTGCGATCGGGTGGCGTTGCTGCTGGATACTCACTCAAGACTAATCCTTGGCTAAGAATCTCTTTGTAAAGCTCCCGATTACGGGGAGGATAAACCACATCCACGCCAGTTCCCAGAACTGCCAGTGTCCGTCCGCCAGCTTCTAGACAGCTTTGGTGAGCTTCTGTATCGATGCCATCTGCCAAGCCAGAGACAATTGTGAAGCCATTTCTCGCTAGTGCGGCACTGAGTTTACGAGTCCAGCGCCTGCCGTACTCCGATGGATTGCGGGTGCCAACAATGCCAACAAGCGGTACAGTACCGAAATTCTCTTCAAGATCAACTACACCACGGTAGTAGAGGAGCGGTGGTGGACTGGGAATCTCTAGCAGCAAGCGAGGATATTCGGCGGCATCTGGCGTCCAAAAATGTGGGTTTTCCTGCTCATGTTGCTGTAGGAGTTGTTCGAGCTGGAGACGCGATCGCCCTGCCGCCACCAATTCTATTGTCTGAGGTCCAAACCCTTCTACTTGTCCTAGTTGGGCTAGCTCGGCTTCCCATGCTGCTGCCAACGTACCAAAATGTTGCTGTAAGCGTCTCAGCAAGATAGGACCAATGCCAGTCATTTGCGACCAAGCTAGCCAATAAGCGCGTTCCGTTCTCAATTCTGACTCCAAGAGACTTGCTTGCTAAGTGCTACTTGGTCTGAATCTAAATGAAATTTGTCAGCTTCAGTCAGTAGCGTAATGTATAAATTATATCTAAGCTAAATAGGAGCTGTCGATATATGATACTGGCATAGAGCCGAGATCTATGCAAAAACGGAAATAGAGGCTGAAAAAGCTTGCTATATAACAGGCGTTTAGCATCGCCAAAAGTCATCAACTGGTTAAACTTTGTTTGCAGTTGTTTGATGTGGCTCATTTTGGCACTTTTAGGTGGGAATTTCAGTAAGTTTAATGTGACGATTGCTTCAGGTTTTTCCCCTAATAATAGTTGGGATAAATAAGCTTGTTCATCAATAATTAGAACTTGAAATAATCGATTATTCGTAATGTAACGGACATGACTAACTCTGGAATGGTTTGAGGGTTACGCTAGTCTTAATCATCGCCTTGCTATTGTCAGTACTATCGCGTAAGCGAATCGCCCTTCTTCACGGTGTGAACCTCAGAGCCAACCTCTTCAACAATTCCCATCCATTCATGTCCCGTTCGCCACTCTTCCTCACCTCGATAGAACCAGAGGTCAGATCCGCAGATGCAAGCGTGAGTAATCCGAACAATGGCATCTGTAGGCTGTTGAATTGTGGGATCGGGAACAGTCTCCACACAGACATCACCAGGGGCATAGTAAACGGTTGCTTTCATCGAACAATTTCCGAAGTGAAAAACGGATACTTAGCTTTGTTTGTCAGTTACGAGTCTGGAGCTGGAATCTTCTCAGGGATACCCAGACTTTGGTCATGATTATTTTTCATCATCAGAACTACCTCCTTATTTGCCGCTCCCCGCGTCGGTGACGAACGCAACCTTGCGCAAGAGCGCCAACGCTTGGTCCTCGTTCGTCTATCACGGCGCTGCGTTCTACCAGGCGTAGGCTTTGGGTGCCTCGCCGCCGGGTCCGGGCCAAATCTCGTCGAGCCGTCGGAGCGTCTCGTCCGAGAGGGATATCTCCAAGACCCGCAGGCTCTCGGTCAGTTGTTCCACGGTGCGTGGTCCGGTGATCGGAGCCGTGACGGCAGGATTGTGCAACAGCCAGGCCAGTGCGACATCGGCAGGTCGCTCACCGAGCTTCTCACAGAGCGCCTCGTAGTCCTCGATCTGCGATCGATGCTGATCGATCTGCTGCTGCATCTTCGGCTCAGCTCGGCGGCCTTCGCTCACCTTCCGCAGGACGCCTCCCAGCAGCCCGTTACCGAGCGGACTCCACGGAACGAGACCGATGCCGTAGTACTGGAGCGCTGGGATGACCTCTAGCTCAACGGTGCGGGCGGTGAGGTTGTAGAGGCTCTGCTCCGACACTAACCCCAGGAAATTGCGCGACGCGGCAATATTCTGCGCGGTGGCGATGTCCCACCCGGCGAAGTTGCTGCTGCCAATGTAGATCACCTTGCCTTGCTGTACCAGGAGTTCCATTGCCTGCCAAATCTCCTCCCAAGGCGTGCGCCGATCAACGTGGTGCATCTGGTAGAGGTCGATTTGATCAGTCTGCAACCGACGCAGGCTGTCTTCGCAGGCCTTTCGGATGTGGTACGCCGAAAGGTGGCGATCGTTCGGTCCGTTACCCATCGGCTGGTACACTTTAGTCGTCAGGATGAGCCGATCGCGTCGTCCGCCCTGAGACAGCCACCGCCCGATGATCTCCTCGGAGATGCCGTAGCCCTTCTCCATGTCCGGGGACTGGGGACCCCCGTACTCATCTGCGGTGTCCATATAGTTGATGCCGACCTCCAGAGCCTCGTCCATGATCTTGAAGCTGGTGGTTTCGTCCGTCAGCTCGCCGAAGTTCATGGTGCCCAGACCGAGCCGACTGACCTGTAGTCCGGTGCGACCGAGATGCTTGTACTGCATTCTGTTTCTCCTCTTCTCCTAATTTTGTTGCCAGCAGGCGAGTCTCGTACCCTGCCAAAGCTGGCTTCTTGCCTATCACTAGTGAAGCGGTGTTGCCTGGGTTGCCGTCACTACACGGTTTGACCGCCATCGATGATTAGGGCGTGCCCGACGGCGAAGGAGGACGCATCCGAACACAGCCAGACAACGGCATTGGCGATTTCTTCGGGCTGACCCAGCCTGCCAATTGGCTCCTGCGAGATCACTTGTTCTCGTCCTTCGGGAGTGCCGCCGCTGTGGCGATCCATCATCGGGGTGTCGATGTTTCCGGGGCACATAGCATTGATGCGGATGTTCTGCGCGACGTAGTCGAGAGCCACCGCCCTGGTCAGTCCGACCACGCCGTGCTTTGCAGCCACGTAAGCA
Organism: Chroococcidiopsidaceae cyanobacterium CP_BM_RX_35; assembly: GCA_019242465.1. The sequence continues at coordinate 9,492 of JAFAVL010000749.1, forward strand.
GCTTGACCTTTGAAGCCTTTGACCCCAGCACCTGAAGAGGTGTTCACGATCGCACCGCCCCCAAGCTTTTGCATCAGCGGGATTTCGTGCTTCAGGCATAAGAACACGCCGCGTAGGTCGGTGTTGACGATGCGGTCCCACTCCGCCTCGTCCAGTTCCGCAGTCGCCACCATCTTCTGTTCCACACCGGCGTTGTTAAAGGCAAAGTCCAGCCGCCCGAAGGTCTCGATGGTCTTGTCCAGAGCCGCCTTCACGTCCTCGGTTCGCGTCAAATCGCACTTGACGGCGATCGCTCGTCCGCCGAGGTCTTCGATCATGCGCGCCGTTTCTTGATTGCCCTGTTCCGAAACGTCGGCAACCACCACATTAGCGCCCTCACGGGCAAACGCCAGCGCCGTAGCTCGACCGATGCCGTTCGCTGCTCCGGTCACAAACGCAACTTTTCCTGTGTAGTTTCCATTCTCGTTCGTTGCCATTTTTTCCTTTTTGCGTTGCTTATTCGGAAAGTCTTTACCGGGATTTCTATGATCTATTGCCGTGTAGTGGAGCCAAGGACGTGCATCTCGACTCCCAAAAATTTCGGATACGGAGATCAGTTGGGATATTGGTCGTCGCTGACCTGTTCCATCCAGTCTACGGGCTTGCCGTCGAGCCATTCCTGAATGGCGATGTGCGTCATCGCTGTAGTCGGTGTAGCGCCGTGCCAATGCTTCTCACCCGGCGCGAACCAGATCACGTCTCCAGGTCGAATTTGCTCGATCGCGCCGCCCCATCGCTGTGCCAGACCACAGCCCGCTGTCACGATCAAGGTCTGTCCCAACGGATGGGTGTGCCATGCGGTCCGGGCACCTGGCTCAAACGTGACACTAGCTCCAGACGTGCGGGCTGGATCATGTGCCTCGAACAGAGGGTCAATGCGGACAATGCCCGTAAAATACTCGTCCGGTCCTTTGGCGGAAGGCTGTGAGCCACTTCGTTTGATGTCCATTTTATTGAATACCAGTTGGGTTTGATAACCCCCGTCGTAGAAACGGGGCACTGCTCGCCTGCTCTACCGATAGGGAAAGGAATTTTTTAGGGAGCAAGGTTAGCCTTGATGTCATTCTGGTTGTCAGTTGGCAAGACTTTTGCCTAAATAATCTGACTTTCTTCTTGTATAGAAGTCCAGAAGGCTTACAAAGAAGCGTCATCATTACTTTGTTGCTTTAGCTTCATCCTAGAAATTCTCACAGGCAAGTCATAGAACAATCGTCTAAGATCGTTGTACAATCCTGCAAAGTTAAAAATGAACGCTGCCGAACTGAGAGAAAAGCCCGAACTGGACTTCATCAAAGACCCGCAGGCAAAGCGCTCTGCAGACCGAGTGCAATCCAACCGAGACGAATTGGTTGAGCGCATCTCACAGACGATTCGCACTGATGGAACGATCGAGCCGCTGAAGGGCTTGCATCTTCACCGATTCTCCTCGCCTATGGAAGCCTGTCATGCTGTCTCTGTCCCAGCCTTTTGTGTAATCGCCCAGGGCAGTAAAGAAGTGCTTTTGGGTAACGATCGCTATCAGTACGATCCTGCACATTATCTGCTGGCGACGGTCGAACTGCCGATTATGAGCCAAATTCTCGAAGCATCCAAAGCGCAACCGTGCCTGAGCCTTCGCCTCGATCTCGATTCTACCCTGGTCGGTTCAGTCATGGTCGAGGCGGGCTATCCCTCATCCCAAAGTCGTGCCAATGTCAAAGCGCTCGACGTGAGTCCACTGGATGCGCCGCTGCTCGATGCCGTTGTCCGGCTCGTGAGGCTGTTAGACACGCCCGCCGAAGCTCAGGTTCTGATGCCGCTAATTACACGGGAAATCATTTACCGACTCCTGATTGGAGAGCAAGGGGCGCGGCTTCGTCATATTGCCGTTCTGGGTGGCTACACCCACCACATCGCTCTTGCCGTCGAGCGACTTCGTAAAGACTTTAACCAGCCGCTTCGGATTGAAAGCATCGCACGAGAGCTTGGCATGAGTGTCTCAGGCTTTCACCATCACTTCAAGTCTGTCACTGCAATGAGTCCCTTACAGTTCCAGAAGCAAGTGCGTCTCCAGGAGGCTCGCCGTCTGATGCTGGGGCAAAACCTTGATGCTACCAGTGCTGCTTACCAAGTGGGTTATGACGATGCCTCGCACTTCAACCGGGAGTACAAGCGGCTCTTTGGTGCACCACCAATGCGCGATGTGGAGCGGCTGCGAGAAGCGGCTAGGGAGACTGCTAGTTCAACACGATCTTCTCAAGATGCCCGGCGTCTTGCTAGAAATCTCTAAAACATTGTGGGTATTCTGATCCTCAGCCACCCGCACATTGGGTAGAACTTCACCTTCGATGACGATCTCGGCGCGAGTGATCGCCTTTTGCTTGACTGTCACACAATCAACTAGCTCGACTGGCTTACCGCGAAGACCACCAACGACACAAAGCTCGTCGAAGCCGAAGGGTGTTGTAGGTGCTTCAAAACACGCCCCGATATGG
>JAFAVL010000775.1 GCA_019242465.1 Chroococcidiopsidaceae cyanobacterium CP_BM_RX_35
TGTGGAGTTAGCTATCGACACATTCCAAGACTTTGTGGTCCTCTGCTCAACTATCTGCTTGATGAGATGCAATAGGAGAATGACAGCATAACTGCTTATTTTGTCGATAATCTCGGATTTAGCCATCTCCTCAAGCTCATCTACTAGAGCAAGTGCCCCGTTGTAATCATGTTTTTGAATTAGAGTCCTTAACTCCCAAAGCTCTTCCATCAACCGACCTCCGAGGCACTGCAACTATAACCCCTACGAGTGGATAAGTCCTGCCACGGGAAACAGCAGGACAATTATGATGCATCATCTAGTTTAATGGTATTAATTAAGGGTTGTGTCGCAAAAACGAGTTGAGGACAGGCAATCCTTCTCAATTTCTATATCAGCGCTCACGACGAGTGATCATGATGACCGTGTTCATCCTAACCAAGACAACTGAGGAAGAGGTTGAACCCATGGAAACACCGATCAAAACAGATGTCATTATCGTCGGAGCCGGACCGACTGGGCTTTCGCTGGCTGTGCAGTTGATCCGGTACGGCATCGACTTCGTAATCTTTGACCAGCAGGAAGGGGTTACTGATTTGTCAAAGGCCCTGGTTGTTCACGCGCGCACATTGGAGATTTACGACCAGGTGGGTCTGGCGCAAAAAGCCCTCGAAGGCGGCAAGATGTTCCAGAAAGCCGCCGTGATGCACGACGGCAAAATCGGTGCCCACCTCGACTTTTCTGACTTCGGTGAGCGGCTCAGCCCGTTTGCTTTTGGTCTCGTGTTTGAACAAAGCAAGAACGAGCGTCTGCTTTACGAGTATCTCCAACATCACGGGAAAGATGTTTGGTGGCAGACCGAATTGGAAGCAGTAGCGCAAGATGCGGACAGTGTGAAAGCGGTTCTCAAGGCAGCAAACGGCGAAACACAGACGATCGAAGCCCAGTATTTGGTGGGCTGTGACGGCGCGAGCAGTCCGACGCGGCATCTTCTTGATCTCCGGTTTGTAGGTTCGACTTACCCACGCTTGTTTTACGTCGCAGATGTGGACATGGAGTTCCAGGCGGACGAGTCCACGTTTTATGGCGCATTTGGGCGTGACTCGTTTGTGCTCATGTTTCCCATGCAAGGCGAGAAGCACTGGAGACTGATCGGCAACCTGCCTGAATACAATGATCAGCTTGATCGAGAAGTGACCTACGATGAAATCGAAGACAAGACCAAGCAATTAGTGCAGCGTCCGCTGGAAATCACGGATGTGCACTGGTTTTCGAGTTATAAGGTGCATACTCGTCACGCCGAGAACTTCTCTGTCGGTAGATGCTTTTTAGCTGGCGATGCTGCACATATCCATACGCCTGCGGGTGGTCAGGGCATGAACACGGGCATCCAAGACGCTTATAATCTGGCCTGGAAGATCGCGTTTGTTTTGAGCGGTCCTGCTGGGGATTCGCTGCTCGAGAGCTATAACGAAGAACGTCTGGCAAATGCAAAACGGCTCTTGCAGACGACCGACCAGGTTTTTGAAGTCATGGCGGGTGACCAGTGGTATATTCAATTTTTCCGCGACAACATTCTGCCGGGACTCGCCAGTTTTGTGATGCACTTTGATGCGGCAAAAGAATTCATCTTTCCGATGGTTTCTCAAATCGGGCTAAACTACCGCGATGGATCGTTAAGCCGACATCAGGGCGATCGTGAGTTTAAGGTTAAAGCTGGAGACCGAATGCCTTACTTTTTGGTTGATGACTCGAATGTCTACGACAAACTGCGCGCTCCAAAATTTCACCTGATTGTTTTCTCCAACGGGGAACATGGCTATGAAGATTTGAAGGCAGAACTTGACCGCGAATACGGCGATCGTATCGATTTCAAGATCATGCTAATTTCCCCGCGTGTCACAGAACTTTTTGGCACAACCCAACCCTTCAAGGTGCTGCTGAGACCCGACAACTATATCGGATTACTATCCACAGACTTCTCCTTAAGCGATCTCAAAGCGTACTTCAACCGATTGCTTCAATGGGTACTGTCAACTTAAGACAGCAGACGAAGCGATCGCGTGCCTCGATTAGTAAAACATTTCGACCAGACCGATGCAGATTGCGAGCAGCTATGAGTCCAGAAAGCCCACCAATCAGAATGCAATCGTAAACATTTTAGTCTGATAACGGCATAATTATGCCGCCAAAACTTGATTTGCACCATCCGTATAATAGGCGCAAATATATAGGGGTCATGCAATCAAATGCAGCCTATCGCTGAAACTATTGCATTTTACATCTTCCAGTCTCTGAATCAATCTTCTCTCTAACACCCACTTTTTTGACTTGTTAATAAGTCTGCCAAATATATTTATTTGAGAGCATTTGGCAAAAGTTTTCAAATTTGCATCTTTTAGTTTCTGATATGTATAAATGTTTTTCATATCAGCTTCATATTTTCTTGCTCTAACCTAAAGAATAAATTATCTCGGTGCCATTTATCGACACTCTGAAGCCACCGTACCATCCCTTTCGGCGAAATATAGAGGAGGCAATTCTCCCCTACTGTCGAAGACTTGGTAGCAGCTTTCCAACTCACGAAGCCGAGCTTGAGGAGATTGATACCAACAGGCAAAATGCGGTTCAGGTAGGAGTACATGGACCAACCGAGGTCGCTTGAAGTTAGGGTCTCTTGAGGATCAGGCGGGATGAAGGTCGAGGTTTTGGAGGGTAAGCATGAAAGGATTGACTGGAAAGACTGCATTGATCACGGGAGCGAGTTCAGGAATTGGACAAGCGATTGCCATTCGTCTTGCGCAAGAAGGCTGCAATATTGCAATTAACTACCGCCGAAAGGTAGAGGAAGGGGAGTACACAGAAAAAATGGCACTGCAAAGTGCCCAGGAAGCGGGAAGAAGCAGTGTGCAATCTCTATTAATCCAGGGAGATGTCTCTAAAGAGGATGACATTATCCGCATGGTGAACTCCGTGATTGAAAAATTTGGCAGCCTGGATATTCTGATTAACAATGCGGGAATCCAAGCGGAGTGTCCCTCGCACGAAATTCCCACCAATAAGTTTGATCAAGTCATTGCTGTGAATCTACGAGGTAGTTATCTCTGTGCGCGAGAAACCATCAAACATCTACTGGTACAACAGCGTTCCGGTGTGATTATCAATGTTTCTAGCGTTCACGAAGTCATTCCTCGTCCGATGTATCTTAGCTATGCCATCAGCAAAGGCGGTATGGGAAGTCTAACTAAAACCCTGGCTTTGGAGTACGCAAATCGGGGAATTCGGGTGAATGCGATCGCGCCCGGAGCTACCATAACACCCATCAATGAAAGCTGGACAACCGATTTAGAGAAGCAAACGATTGTTGAACGCCACATCCCAATGAGGCGAGCAGGAACGTCTGACGAGATGGCGGCTGCGGTTGCTTTTCTGGCATCAGATGAAGCTGCCTACATCACTGGACAAACTCTGTTCATTGATGGCGGGCTGACGCTTTATGCTGACTTTAGAGAAGCATGGTCAGCATAGGATGCATGAGATGCAATGTAAACCCCTGTTGGAGAAACTGTTATGAACACTACAGAAGAGCAACGGCTCGAACAAGACGGTACCAGCGAAGCCAATTGGCGCAAATGGGGACCGTATCTAAGTGAACGCCAGTGGGGAACAGTGCGTGAAGACTATAGCTCTGATGGGAATGCCTGGAATTATTTCCCTCACGATCATGCCCGATCGCGGGCATACCGCTGGGGCGAAGACGGACTGGGCGGCATTACCGACAACCACAACTTGCTCTGCTTTGCGCTGGCACTGTGGAACGGTAAAGACCCCATCCTTAAAGAGCGGTTGTTTGGGTTGACCAATGGCGAAGGCAACCACGGCGAAGATGTGAAAGAGTACTACTTCTACCTCGACAGTACACCCACCCACTCGTACATGAAGTACCTCTATAAATATCCTCAGGCAGCGTTTCCTTATCTTGATTTGGTCGAAACCAATCGTAATCGCAGCCGTTATGAACTGGAATATGAGCTGTTAGATACAGGCATCTTTGACGACGATCGCTACTTTGATGTGTTTGTAGAATACGCCAAAGCCGATGCTGAAGATATTTTGATTAAAATCAGCATTGCCAATCGGGGACCTGAAGCAGCTCCCATTCATGTGCTGCCAACCTTGTGGTTTCGTAACACCTGGTCTTGGAAGGACGGTGGAACCAAGCCTGTATTAACGAAGCTTGAGGGAACCGACAACAGTGTCGTGCATGCCCATGTTACAGATACCTTGCTGGATCAGCACATCAAAGATTATTACTTCTACTGCGATGGTGTGGCTCCGCTGCTGTTCACGGAAAATGAGTCGAACAATCAGCGGCTGTTTGACACGCCCAATGCCAGTCCCTTTGTGAAAGATGGCATCAACAATTACATTGTGCATGGACAGCAGGATGCTGTTAATCCCAGCAATGTTGGCACAAAAGTTGCGCCCCATTACGAAATCACTGTTGGGGCTAAAGAAACGAAGGTTATCCGATTGCGCCTCTCGAAACAGGCTCCGGCTCAGGTCGGGGAGCCATTTGGCACTGACTTCGATCGAACGTTTGGGACTCGTCTTAAGGAAGCGGATGAATTTTATGCAGCTGTGATCCCGCCATCGGTTCTGGCGGATAGCGATCGCGCTAACGTCATGCGGCAAGCACTAGCTGGGATGATGTGGACGAAACAATACTTCTACTACGACATGGATCAATGGCTGAGGGAGCGTAACATTACCCCTTGGACGCTTGCAGCCGAGAGGAAGCACGTGCGGAACAGCGATTGGTTCCACTTGCATAACGACGATATTGTTTCCATGCCAGACAAGTGGGAATACCCCTGGTACGCCGCGTGGGATCTGGCATTTCACGTAATTCCCATTAGCTTGATCGATCCGGACTTTGCCAAAGACCAACTGATGCTGATGCTGCGGGAAGATTACCTGCATCCGAACGGTCAAATTCCTGCCTATGAATGGAACTTTGGCGACGTGAACCCGCCAGTACATGCATTTGCCACCTGGGAAATTTACACCCGTGACCGCGAACTTAACGGCGTAGGGGATATTGAATTCCTGAAATATGCCTTTTCCAAATTGCTGATCAACTTTACCTGGTGGGTTAACCGGAAAGACCAAGGCGGCAACAATTTGTTTCAAGGTGGCTTCCTAGGACTGGACAACATTGGAGTATTTGATCGCAGTTCACCGTTACCCACCGGCGGCTACCTGGACCAAGCAGACGGCACTGCCTGGATGGTGTTCTTCAGTCAGCGGATGTTGCAGATTGCGATTGAGCTGGCACTCCACGAGCCCCTCTACGAAGACTTTGCCATCAAGTTCTTTGAACACACCATGTGGATTGCTGGAGCTATGGATCGGATTGGTGAACACGATGACGAGCTATGGGATGAAGAAGACGGCTTCTTCTACGATGTACTACGCTTTCCTGACAGCAACTCCACCCGCTTAAAAGTGCGATCACTAGTGGGTTTATTATCGCTGATGGCAGTTGCCGTCTTCCCTAGTGAAGCCTTTGAAAAGCTGCCTCGCTTTAAGGAAGAGGCACAAAAGTTCATCTTGCAGCACCCCGAACTGACTCACAATATCCATCTCTCCAATCAGCTTGGTGAGCGAAACCGGCTGATGCTATCTATCTTGAACGAAGACAAACTACGCCGAGTTCTCTCTAGAATGTTGGATGAAACTGAGTTCCTGAGCGATTATGGGATTCGCTCCCTTTCCCGCTATCACCTGGAGCATCCCTACTACTTCTATCACTCGGGACAGGAGTACAAAGTGGGATACGTTCCTGGTGATTCGACCTCTGGCATGTTTGGCGGCAATTCCAACTGGCGTGGTCCCATCTGGATGCCTGTCAACCTCTTGCTGTTGCGATCGCTGCTGCAACTCTATAGCTACTACGGTAATTCCTTTACCGTTGAATACCCTACGGGATCTGGTAAGTACCTATCGCTGTTTGATGTCACTCAACAAATCAGCGAGCGGATTGTGAGCATTTTTCTCAAGGATAAATCCGGTCGCCGTCCGGTCTATGGCGGTACCGAGAAGTTTCAGACAGATCCCCACTGGCGCGATCTGATTTTGTTCTACGAATATTTCCACGGGGATAATGGGGCGGGAATTGGTGCTAGTCACCAAACTGGATGGACTGGCTGCGTTGCCCGAATAATCCAGGCTTTGGGCTACTTTACTCCGGAGACCGTGTTGGATACCATCACGCCTGGAGAACTGTCAAAGTATCGGGTTTAGACCGTAAATGTATTGAGTCACTACCACGCTTGGAGGTTCTGTGACATGCTAACACCTACCTATCCTGTGTTATATCAGGTCAACACCCGCGTCTGGATGCAATTGCTATCTAAGCAATTGCACCGTCCAGCAACTCTGCATGATATTCCTGACACAGCTCTAGATGAAATCGCCAGCTTGGGATTTGACTGGGTTTATTTCCTTGGGGTTTGGCAGATGGGGGATGTGGGGCGAGCCGTCTCTCTGCGCAACCCAGAGTGGCTGGAGGAATATCGGCAACTGTTAATTGACTTGTGCGATGACGATGTGTGCGGCTCCTGTTTTGCCATTAAGGATTACGTTGTTAGCGATCGCATGGGTGGTAATGCGGCAATGGAGGGAATGCGCGATCGTCTCCACCAACGCGGACTCAAACTGATGTTGGATTTCGTTCCCAACCACATGGCTCCTGACCATGCCTGGGTGCAGACTCACCCCGATTTTTTTGTTCAGGGAACCGAAGCGTTGCTGGCACAAGAACCTCAAAACTATTGCCGAGTGCCCCTGTCCACTGGTGAAGCCATCTTTGCCTACGGACGCGATCCCTACTTTGCAGGTTGGCCTGATACGCTCCAACTCAACTATGGGAACCCCTCACTGCAAGCGGCAATGCTAGGCGAATTGTTGACCATTGCTCAGTTGTGTGATGGCGTGCGGTGCGATATGGCGATGCTCATTCTGCCAGAGATCTTCCACCGCACCTGGGGTATTGCAACAGAACCCTTTTGGCAAACCGCCATCCAAAAAGTGCGATACCAGCATCCCGGCTTTGTGTTCATGGCAGAAGTCTACTGGGATTTAGAATGGACCCTACAACAACAAGGGTTCGACTACACCTACGACAAACGCCTCTACGATCGCCTGCGTGAACAACACGCCGATCCCGTGCGCGAACACTTTTGGGCAGATCTGGATTATCAGAACAAGTCTGCTCGATTTCTGGAAAATCACGACGAACCTCGCGCTGCCGCCATCTTTCCCTCAGATGTGCATCGTGCTGCCGCCATCCTCACCTTTCTCAGTCCGGGTCTGCGCTTCCTGCACCAGGGGCAGCTAGACGGCTTCAAACATAAGATTTCAGTGCATCTCCAACGGGGACCCAGTGAACCCGTTGACGAAGAACTGCACACCTTCTACCACAAACTGCTGGTCTGTCTACGGCTGCCAGTCTTGCGAGAAGGCACCTGGCGACTACTCAACTGTACCCCCGCCTGGGATGGCAACTGGACCTGGAATGCCTTCATCAGCTTTACCTGGGAAGATCCTGGACGAAAACGGTTGCTGGTGGTCGTGAACTACGCGCCTCATCAGAGTCAGTGTTACGTCACTCTGCCTTACGACGATTTAGGGGGCAAACTCTATCATCTTAAGGATTTGATGAGTTCCATTGTCTATGAACGCCCTGGTGAGAGCCTGGTCTCAGGTCTCTATTTCGACATGCCGGGATGGGGCTATCACGTGTTTGACCTAACGCTAGATAGTACCTAACCGAGAAGTATTGAGTCAGGGGCCACAAGGGCTCTGCTGGTTGCAGTTCAGGAGAATATGGTGGCAGTGGCATCAGGTGTAACCCCTCTGGTACCTGCACCTGCTTACTCATGTGCCACCCCGCTTGGTCGATGACCAGGAGGACATGCTTGCGTTTGCC
>JAFAVL010000323.1 GCA_019242465.1 Chroococcidiopsidaceae cyanobacterium CP_BM_RX_35
GGCAGGGGGCAGGGGGGCAGGGGGGAGCAGACAATGCTAACCCTCCTATCTTGTTAAAGAAGCCTATGTAGGGATGAAAGGTTAGGGCTTAGGGCGACTGGATCGATACCTGTTTTGTGGGCAATTAATACACCTAGAGCCTCTAAGTATGAGTTTACCTGTATAGCTTTGATTCCTAGAAGTTCTGGGGGAACCTGCATTTGAGTCTGGTTTTCTCGCACGGCGATCACCAGCACTCGTGACTGGCTCAAACTGAGAAGGGCGCTGCTGCCGCAGGCGGTTGCTGGTACTACCACGGCATCCACTTGAGCTGCCCAAAGATCGCCCGGTTGAGCAGGGTTAGCTAGTTGGGTAACAAATTGGGGGGCGCGACTGAGCCCCACTAGAACGCTGGTTAAGAAGGTATAGCCTAATTCTTCAGCAGCTGAGCGGGGAGATAACCCTGGGTCGAGGGGGATGGGTAACAAGGCAGGTGAATGGGCACAAGGAATTTGCCAGGTGCGGACAACCAGATGGCTAATGACAGCTTCTGCTCCAGCCACGGGATCAACTCCCTGCCCATGGCGGTAGTTTTGCATGGCTTCACTATCAATATCATCCGGGAAACGGGCTACAACAGCGATCGCTTCTGCTCCAGCCCTGTTAATTAGCACATCAGCTGCTCTTAATAGACTATCTGGATACTCAATTGTGCCCCAACTAGCACCAGTGTCAGATGATCGTAATTTGACTCCGAGAGGAGTATCGGTGATCACATAGTCAGTCAAATTCAGCCCCAGTGTAGCTCGCGTTGCATCAGCTGCTTGGAGGTGCCGCAGCCGTAGGTCTGGTTCAATTCCTTGGTCGATAATTAAGCCGACGCGGTTCTGATGCACTGGACGCAACCCCCACGCTCCCGCAGCAAATTGATCGAGACCGTAGCCTTCCACGTAGAAAACATTTGGCAAGGACCAGTATAGTTGGGCACCGTTAAGAACGTTAGGGTGAGTAATGAGGCGGTCTGCCACTTGGGCGATCACTCTTGCCACGGGTAACGCATCCCCGGCATATCCTCCAATCGCGGCTCCAATCCCAGTAGGTATAATTAAGATGGCTGTGTAGAGACGTTGATTCACAGTAAGATAGCTATGTCAGCTGCCAAAGTCACAATTGCTTCCACACGAGCTAGCTGGCGTCCGATATCTACTGATGTCACTGCCCAACGGAGCGGTTCCCCTCGTTTTTGGAGTTCAGCTTCAATGACTTGACGCATCTGGGCAGGTGTATCCTGGAGGTCAATTTCCGCAGTAATAAAGTGCGTCGTCATGCTCTGGTGTTTTTGCATCCTGCTTTAGACAAATTAACGCTTCTGAAACTGACCGAATTGCAAATGGTATACTTCATCTTCCTTCTCCGTCTCAATCTTTAAATCAGAGCGCGGATAGGAGACACACAGTAAGGCATATCCTTGCATTTGGAGTTCTGGACTAATGCCCATACCATCGCTTTGATCCACAGTGCCTGCCAAAAGCCGAGCAGCACATGTGGTACAAACGCCAGAGTTACAGGAACTCGGCAGGTCTAGTCCAGCAGCATAAGCAGCTCGCAGGACAGTCTTATCTGCTGGTACCTGAATCGTGTAGGTGTCGCCTTGATGGTGGATTTCAACAGTGTAAGTCTCAGGCATATACAGAAAGCCGTTTTGGAAGAGCGGCAGAGTAACAAATCTAAATTATGACTAAAAAGATATTGTACCCCTCTACCTCTCTGCAATTCGAGGACGTATCATTACCAACTGTAAAAACAAGTAAGGCAGGGGTACTCTGGCAATAGAAAACAAAATTATTGATGTAAAGCAGTGGAGATGTCGTCTAGAATGCTTGAATCTTATCGCCAACAAGTCACTGAGCGGGCAGCATTAGGCATTCCGCCGCTACCCCTAACGGCTGAACAAACAGCTCAGCTATGCGAACTGCTCAAACACCCACCTTCAGGAGAAGAAGAGGTTTTACTGGGACTGTTACGTGATCGCATTCCTCCTGGCGTAGATCAAGCAGCCTATGTTAAAGCCTCGTTCCTCACCACTGTTGCCAAGGGCGAAACCACTAGTCCCCTCATTTCCCCTGAAGAGGCAATAGAGCTGTTAGGCACAATGATCGGTGGATACAATGTGCAGTCGCTGATCGAGCTACTTAAATCACCTGATACCCAGATCGCAGCAGCGGCGGCAGCAGCTTTAAGTAAGATTCTACTGGTATATGATGCCTACCACGATGTTGAGGAGTTATCCCAGACCAATCCCTACGCTAAGCAAGTGATTGAGGCTTGGGCAAATGCTGATTGGTTTACCAGTCGCCCTTCACTGCCTAAGACAATTCAGGTGACTGTCTTTAAAGTTCCAGGAGAGACGAATACAGATGACCTTTCACCAGCTCCTCATGCAACGACGCGACCTGATATTCCGTTGCACGCTTTGGTCATGTTGGAATCCCTGATGCCAGGGGCTCTGAAAACGATTGCTCAACTGAAGCAGAAAGGTCATCCTGTGGCTTACGTCGGGGATGTTGTTGGTACGGGTTCATCCCGTAAATCTGCTATCAACTCTGTGCTGTGGCACATTGGCAATGATATTCCCTACGTGCCAAACAAGCGGAGTGGAGGGTACATTTTGGGAGGAGCGATCGCTCCCATTTTCTTTAACACGGCTGAAGATGCTGGTGCCTTACCCATTCAGTGCGATGTCACCAAGATGGAAACTGGCATGGTGATTACCATTCATCCCTACAAAGGGGAAATCACCAACGAAGCTGGAGAAGTGCTTTCTACCTTCACCCTAAAACCAGAAACCATCATTGACGAAGTCCGAGCTGGTGGACGCATTCCGCTCTTGAGCGGACGCAGCCTCACCGATAAGTGCCGGGCTGCTCTTGGTTTAGCTCCTAGCCCTGTATTTACTCGACCTCGCCCCCCTGCTGATACAGGTAAAGGCTACACCCTGGCGCAAAAAATGGTAGGGAAAGCTTGTGGCTTGCCAGGAGTCCGTCCCGGCACAGCCTGCGAACCAGTCATGACCACAGTGGGTTCTCAAGATACCACAGGTCCTATGACCCGCGATGAGTTGAAAGAGCTTGCTTGTCTTGGCTTCAGTGCTGATTTAGTCATGCAGAGTTTCTGTCATACAGCTGCCTATCCTAAACCAGTTGATGTCAAAGTCCATAAAGAACTGCCCGACTTCATAGCAGAACGGGGTGGCGTTGCTCTGCGTCCTGGCGATGGGATTATTCACTCCTGGCTTAACCGGATGTTGTTACCAGATACTGTTGGCACTGGGGGTGACTCCCATACTCGTTTCCCTTTAGGCATTTCCTTCCCTGCTGGTTCAGGGTTAGTTGCCTTTGCCGCTGCTTTGGGTGTGATGCCACTGGACATGCCAGAATCTGTCCTGGTGCGATTTAAGGGAGAGTTACAACCTGGTATTACCCTACGGGATATCGTCAATGCCATCCCCTACGTGGCGATCCAAAAAGGGCTGTTGACAGTGGCGAAGGAGAACAAAAAGAACACCTTCTCTGGGCGGATTATGGAGATTGAAGGCTTGCCAGATTTGAAAGTGGAGCAAGCTTTTGAACTCACCGATGCTACAGCTGAGCGCTCCTGTGCTGGTTGTACGATCAAGCTGGGTATAGAGACAGTTTCAGAGTATTTGCGCTCGAATGTGGCACTAATGAAAAACATGGTGGCGCGGGGCTACCAAGATGCCCGCACCATTATGCGACGAGTTGCCAAGATGGAAGCATGGCTAGCGAATCCGGTGCTGATGGAAGCTGATCCAGATGCAGAGTATGTAGAAATTATCGAGATCGATTTGAACGAGATCAAAGAGCCAATTGTCGCTGCGCCAAATGACCCAGATAAGGTAAAACTGCTGTCTGAAGTTGCTAATGACCCTATACAAGAGGTGTTTGTTGGTTCTTGTATGACTAACATTGGTCACTACCGCGCTACGGCTAAGGTCTTGGAAGGTGAGCCTCCAGTCAAGGTGCGTCTGTGGATTTGCCCACCGACGCGGATGGATGAATATCAACTCAAGGCGGAGGGGGTATATGGCACTTTTGGTGCGGCTGGTGCCAGAACTGAAATTCCTGGTTGCAGTCTGTGCATGGGCAATCAGGCACGGGTGCAGGATAACACGACAGTGTTCTCTACCTCGACGCGCAATTTCAATAACCGTATGGGTATAGGTGCACAAGTCTATCTTGGTTCAGCCGAGTTAGCAGCAGTGTGTGCCATGCTAGGTCACATTCCCACTGTAGCGGAATATAGGGAGATTGTGGCACAAAAAATTAATCCCTTTGCCGAGGATTTATACCGCTATCTCAACTTCGACCAGATTACTGGGTTTGAAGATGAAGGTCGCGTGATTCGACTGGAAGAAATGCCAAAGATTGAGGATATCTTGGGTATTCCTGCGGGTGCTTTGCAAAGCGTGCATGGTAACTAGGGGTCGTGTTGACATGACGCAAACAAAGCTCATGTTGAGGTGAGCTTTGTTTAAAAATCCCCTTTTCTTTCTAGAAAATATAGTGAAATTGGAAAGAAAAGGTGGTTGACAACCTCGATCTTGCAGCGTCTAATGGCTCTCAAGACAGCCTTGTCGTTTGTCAGCGAGAGATATAAAGGAGGCGGGGATTCCCGTTGCAGCTCTCATCACATCCACTCCCACTCGGACAAGTTTTTTGCAGTCCAGGCGGTCATTTCAGTTATCGGGTGGTTGGTCCCTGTTGCCGCCTATTCGACCGCGAACAGTTACCTTGGCCTTGCTGTCGTTTGGAATGGCATGGCAAGGAGCCTAGTTGGCGACGTATTGGCAAGCGCTTTATTGCAGATGTCGCTACCAAGCATGCTCCCTCCTACTGTGTTGAAATTTTAGGACCAGAGGCTGCTAAACAACCGTTCGTCACCACCCTTTACTGGGTTAAATTATCTGCGCCTGTGCAGGAGTGGTGGCATTCGGGGAAGCGACAAATCGCCTTGGAGCCAGCAAGTAACAAAATACCTAGGGACTGTGTTTGAGAGTTATAAAGCTGGCAGATGGTTATGTTGTGTTATTGGTGCTAGTGACAATGCTTTGCACCACAGCCTCCAGTACATCAGGTGGGGCGGATGATACGAGGATAGAAGGATAGACAGCTCCGCCCCAAGTTGGGTGGATAAGCATCGTGCAGGGACCACTCTCGCTGATAGAATAACCTAGGACGGAGCGGACAACTGCCACATCATCGAGCTTGAGTTGACCTGGTGATGAAGCCACTGGCAGCCCAGTACGGGGGTCGAACATGTCTGCCAGATGTCCCATTGCTACCAGTTGCAGAACAATCTCGCTGCCAAATTCCATAAATTGTCGGCGCAATTGATTTTTGTATTTCTCCGTGTCTAGTGTTCGCTCAACTAGAGCAAACTGACACAGCTGGAGAACCACAAGCACAGACAAGACTGGGAGTGACCAGCCAGGTAATAGCTGACCTAGATGAGCGTGAATGAACTCAGTGGGTGAGTGAATGGAGTACTGCATCTAGCTCGTGGAATGACCACTTCCTTCTCATAACTTTAACAGGACTGACGCATGAATTAAACCAATCATCTGCTACACAATGTCTGACTCAATGGCTCTCAGGCAAGGAGCAGATACGCTCACCAATGGCTGCACCTACGAGGTTGTGAAACAAGGTTATGTCTTACCTAATCTGAACGATGGGTCAATTTGGATACAGAAATTGTTAATTGCCGAAATTGTCCTTTGGGTTATAAATTAGGGTGTAGATCTATCGCAGCTTCCTAGGCTATTCCGTTGGGAACTAGACTCCCAAAATGAAGTTGCTGGATGAGACACTTTCAGGGTGAAATAGCGGCTCTGTGTGCCGCCTTTTTGTGGGCTATATCGTCAGTCATCTATGGTTGCTTGGGGCAACGCATCTCACCTTTGGAACTGAACTTGCTCAAAGGGGCGATCGCCATTCCGCTGCTGCTCCTCACTCTCTTTCTAAGTCACGCTTTCCTACCAATAGTCAATCCTGCTGCCGTTTGCCTACTGCTACTCAGTGGTGTCATAGGAATTGGAGTGGGCGATACAGCCTTTTTTGTCACTTTAAATTGCTTGGGAGCGCGTCGAGCTTTACTCATGGAAACTTTGGCACCGCCAATTGCGGCAATTCTGGCGCTGATTTTTCTTCAAGAGCCGCTGAGTGCTGGTGCTTGGTGCGGTATTTTTCTAACTATTTTAGGAGTTGCTGGAGTTATAACCGAACGAGTTCCTAGTGCGAGTGACGCTGAAGCTGACTGGGTGCGAGGTATTGGCTTTGGGCTTGTGGCGGCAATGGCACTGGCGACTGGGGCTGTCCTCTCTCATAGGGTACTCGCAACCACGAGTATTAACCCTTTATGGTCAGCCCTATTGCGGCTCAGCGCTGGCGTACTGGTGCTACTGCCATGGAAGTGGCTGGGACGGCGGCAGCCTTACTCCCAGCTCAAAACCCTCCGCTCAGGGCAGGTGATTGGAGGCATTTTCGTTGCTGCCTTTGCCGGGACTTATTTGGGAATTTGGTTACAGCAAATAGCACTCAAATCTACTGCTGCCGGAATCACTCTAACGCTGACGAACACCAGTCCTCTGTTCGTGTTGCCAATTGCAGCCTGCATGGGTGAGCGAGTTAGTCTCCGAGCCATCCTGGGTGTCGTGGTAGCAATTACCGGAATTGGACTACTGTTTAGCCTACGTTAGTTAATTCTCTGTAACTAAAGTATTTCCTTCTGACTCTAGCTTGCTAACAAATACCGTTGGATGCTTAGCACGACACCTTTCGTACAGTTCTTAATCGCTTGGTTGGAGTAGCGCACTGTTTGGTAGCCTAGTTGGCTAAGATGCAAATCTTGCTCTTGGTCAGAGACTTTCTGCTCGGTTCCGTTGTGTGAAAAAGCACTGGGTGACTTGCGTTCAATCACAACTACCAATTTATGACCAGGAAAAATGAAATTAGGGTAGTAGCCATGAAGACAATGCTTTTGTAAATATTGTATACCTGCTAACGTTAATGCATTACCTAAGACGCGCTCATTATCAGTCAAGTAAGCATTACTCACAAATAGCACCCTTTGGTTAATTATATAGCTTCAAAGTCCTTCTGATGAGAAATTAGCATATTTTTCTGAATTAAGTCAAGCTGCCACAAAGCAGATTTAATATTGATGCATTTTTATTACTTAGAGGAAATTTATTCTGAGTCGGTCTGTAAAATTTTCTAGAAGCCTGGCTCAGCAATAATTTCGCTGCTACGTTTACTAGTTGCATGTTTTTTAATTTAGAGTTCATTATTAGGACTCAGACATAATCGTTTCCTCAACGATGAGTGTGTATGCCAACCTGCTGGCACATATCCAGCACCGGACAGGTAGAACAGCGCGGTATGTTACCCGTGCAGATGTGCTTGCCAAACGGCACCAGCAACTGGTTAATTTCCACCCAGTATTCGCGTGGTAGTTTAGTTTCCAGGCGAGTCATGGTAAGTTCTGGCGTGCGGCTGTGTACGTACCCCCATCGATTTGCTACGCGGTGTACGTGGATATCGACGCCAATATGTGGCTGGTTGCAGGCAATACCGAGTACAAGATTGGCACATTTGGGACCAACTCCGATAAAGGAAAGCAATGTGTCAGAGTCACACGGTAGGATGCCGTTGTATTCAGATACCACTCGACAGGCAATGGCGTGAATTTGACGCGCTTTCGCTTCATGGAAAGTGCATTCACTAATCAATTCATCAAGTTCGGCTAGTGTGAGATGGCTAACTGCATTTGACGTACGGACATGCTGGAACAGGTGACGAGCGACGGAGATAGTCGTCTCATCTCGTGTGCGGATAGAAATAATACAGGCAACAAGTTGCTCGAAGGGTGAGCAATAGCCTTCATCAGCTAGCTCAAACAGTGCCGCCTTTGGGAAAAGTTTCACGGCATCACGAATCTGTTGCATGGCTATATTGATATTAAAGGGCTGCTTACCCATATACCCTCCATATCTCAACGCGGTCCACTATTAAGTTTTCTAACATGCACTAATGGTAAATTGTTTGGTTCTTGGCAGGCGGAATGCTTGCCACAAAGGGTCATAATAGATTACTCTAGTTAGGTAGAGTAAGTCAGCCTAATCCAGCATCCAACTAAAAGAGAAATTTAGGTCTACTGGTACTGCTGGAGCGGAGGAACCAAATCTTGGGGCGTATCTCTGACCGTGGAAGGGGTCATGTGCAGGCACTGCCAAGGCACAACGGTGGTGTACCGTTGACTCCATTTAAAAGGAGAAGAGAGGGACATCTCTCAGTCCTAGCCCGTCAGCTAACTTCGTCGGCATTGAGAGGAGATTGAAGAGTCAGCATTGTTTTAGTAATGCTTTAAACTCGTCAGTGTCCTTGGCTGGTACTGCTCGGTTTCGTTGTACTTGCGCTTGACCTGAGAGGTTATTAATGGTTTTGCAACTGCGTTTTGCAGCTGATGTTCGGGTTGGACGGACCAATTGGAGGCATTGAGGCTGTGAATATTAAGCTAATGTTAACGCGCCTGCAAAGCGCTCTGGGCAGTCATGACTTAGTTGAACAGATGGTGCTGCTGCCGATGGCTTCACCAACTGCTGATGTGGCTAAATCGACAAAATCACTTAATTTAGTCGTTGGCTATAACAAAACACCTGGCAGTCAAACGGCTCTCGATCTCACTCTGTGGATTGCTCATCAAACCCGGTTAGCGACAAGGGAGCAAGTTACAGTTCATATCGTCTATGTAGCTGAGTCTGAAGGCAGATATCCAGATTTCGGCTCTGCTGTTGCCACCAGTTCATTAGTCCATCAGTCGCCATTGGAATTGGAGGAAGCTACACTTCGGTCTAACACCTCTGTTTTAACCGAATCAAAACATCAGGTATTGGCAACCTGGCCGCAGATGACACTTGTAGCCCCTTGCTTCAATACCATATCCACTCAACGGTCCGCCAAAGCTATGTCCGACGACGCGCTTCCGCAAACTCAAGGGTTTGCCGGAGCCGCCTCCGGCACGGCGGATAAAGGCGAAGCCGCTACAGCTCTGCCGACCGGCCTGGAATCGAATTCCAGGCTCCGGAACGGGCTGCTGTGCGACAGCAGCCCGGCACCCGCCGGAGCGCCCAAAGCCGCGTCGCAAGCGGCAGTGCCTTCCGCACCCGGAGGCGACCTCCGGGCGGACGATAAAGCCTGCGGGTTTCCCGCAGGCAACGTCCTTGAGAATGGCGGGGTCGGTCGCACCGACCCCAACCACCTCGACTCAAGAGCGCAAGCTCAAACTCATACTTCTGAGCAAGCAAACCAAATCTTAGAGCGAGCAAAGCATCTAGCTCAAGAATGGGGAGGTGCTTTCATGACTCATGTGCGGGTTGGTGAAGTGGCAACAGAACTGAGAAAAGTGGTTGAATCAGAGGCTGCAACTCTACTGTTCTTGGGCTGTCATTCCGTTAATCATCCAGTTGTTCAGCAGCTAGGAGCTAATTTACCTTGTGCAGTGTTGGGTATTCCCCAGGGGCTGAATCAAGCGGAGGATAATGGCACAATATAGATATGAACTGGCAAGAAATTTCTGGTAACTGGGTCTTAATTCCCCGCTCTCCTGTTGCTATTGTGCATTTTCTGGGGGGAGCCTTTGTTGCGGCAGCCCCCCAGCTGACCTACCGTTGGTTATTAGAACAACTGGCTGCTGAAGGTTATGTTGTGATCGCCACACCTTTTGTCAATACACTAGATCATACAGTGATCGCTAAGTCTGTCTGGCAAAGCTTCGAGCGAACCCTAACACAACTACAATCAACGGCTTTACCCCAGCGCTACCTCCCCATCTATGGTATCGGGCACAGCATGGGCTGCAAACTCCACTTACTCATCAGCAGCCTCTTTCCCCTAGAGCGAGCGGGCAATATTCTGATTTCGTTCAACAACTACGCAGCTAGCGATGCCATCCCCTTGGTGCAGCAGTTTACACCTACCTTCGCTATCGAATTTACCCCCTCCCCTTTAGAAACCAATGCCCTTGTGCGAGAGCGCTATAGTGTCCGTCGCAACCTGATTATCAAATTTACCAGTGACACCATTGACCAATCGGCTGCTTTAGCCCAAATGTTGCACCAACGCTTTCCCGATATGGTGACATTGCGGACTTTGACAGGCAGCCACACCACACCCCTAGGTCAAGATATTAGTTGGCAAACTGGAACAACTTTTACACCATTCGATGCCCTTGGTCAGTGGTTCAGGCAAGAAGTTTACCGCGATCTGAATCAGCTAAAACGCATCATTCTCTCATGGCTAAATCCTCTCAAGCCTTTACCAGCAGAGGGGGCTTCCACAATTTCCTCGCCGCGTTGAACTCCATCAACTCGTAGTTGATACCAGTTGTGGCGTTAGGCACAAATACGAGATCGGCTGGCTCAGCACCAACAAAAGCTGCCAGCTGGCTCCTCGCGTCATCTAGCAACGGCTCGAACTCTCGCATAAAAAAGCGTACTGGTTCGCGTTCCAACTGCCGGCGCAAATGCTGTTGCATTGCCAGTATCGGCAGAGGGCAAGCACCGTACGAGCCGGGAAGTGAGAAATTTCACAGCCGGGTCAAGCAACCATAAATCTTGAGATTTTGAAGTTTGAAGGCTAAAATCTGCAATTTTGCCCTTCATTCCTTCCCCTTAATTTAACTCCCCAGGCCGGATTCGAACCAGCGACCAAT
>JAFAVL010000151.1 GCA_019242465.1 Chroococcidiopsidaceae cyanobacterium CP_BM_RX_35
TGTCAATCGAGTCAAAGTTGCTCGTCTGGGAGGAAAAATTTTGGGACACAAACCTGTGTTCCCTGCTGCCGCATTGGCAGCGATTACCCAGGCGCTACAGCAGTCAAACATCGTGCAAGCCAAAATTCTCGTGGTGGACGATGACCCTCAGACGTTGGAGATGCTGCGTACCTTACTAGAGCCTTGGGGATTACAGCTTACCCTGCTGAATAACCCCCAGCATTTTTGGACCATGTTGTCACAATCTCACCCCGACTTACTGATTCTCGATGTGGAGATGCCTCAGTTTAGCGGCATTGACCTCTGCCGAGTCGTGCGAAATGACTCCCAGTGGAGTGAACTGCCCGTGCTGTTTCTCTCTGCTTACAGTGATGCGGAGACTGTCAATCGGGTGTTTACAGCGGGTGCAGATGACTATGTGAGTAAGCCAGTTGTGGGGCCAGAATTAATTGCTCGGATACTAAACCGACTGGAACGGATGCACAGCTTGCGGAGACTAGCGGAAACTGATATCTTAACTGGGATTGCCAATCGCCGTAAATCTGTTTCAGAACTGACGCGGTTGTTGCCTCTGGCTAAGCGTCAAAGACAACCTTTGTGCTTCGTCATTTTAGATTTGGACCAGTTCAAGCAGGTCAATGACCAGCATGGTCATCAGGCTGGTGACCAAGTGCTCAAGCGATTCGGAGTACTAGGCCCTAAACTAGCGAAGGTAAAACGAGCCGCCATTTAGTAACTATCTCGAAACTTTGGTTGTCATACCGTGTAATAGGGTTGCAAATAGGCAATAGGAAAATAATTCAAGGATAAACAGAACTGGAATAGCCAGGTGGTAACTGGAACTGACCCACTACCTCCATCAGCTTTTGAGAAATTGTCAACAACTCCATTTCTCTCCACCGCTTGCCCACAATTTGCATCCCAATCGGTAATCCACTCTGAGTGTTTCCAATGGGAACCACCACTACTGGATGACCTGTGAGGTTAAAGGGAACGAGGTAAGCACCGGATGCCATCTGATACGGGACTTTTCTACCTTCAATTTCAACGGCTTCCCCTTTGGCACGATGCGTAAATGCAGGGGTCATCGCGACCGGACAAAGCCAGACATCCCATTGCTCCAGCTCTTTGTCCATTTGAGCAATGAGGGAGTCCCGCTCGGTTAGCGCTTGAAAATAGCCTTTCAAAGTGGGATTCAAGAATAACGGTAGGGCAATACTAGGAACGTTACTGAGCTTTCGCCATGCCCGCTCGCCCTGCGTCGCCTCACGCCACAAAAACATCATCTGCTTCTGGACATTTGTGAAATTAATCGGCTGTGAGTACAGAAGATTGTACGTGCCAACGGCGTAGTAAACCTGCCACGCTGCGACAAAATCAAATTCTGGGCTCCACCGTTCAATGTTAGTGTCGGTGGAGCCCAGTCGCTTCGCAACCGTCTGCATGGCAGATTTAATATCAGCAGCAACTGGGTATGAAGGGAGTTCATCAATCCAGGCAATTCGCAGATTCTGAAGCGGATTGTCAACGGGTTGAGCCAACGGGACAGGTGGGATATCGGGCTGGCGTGGATCAGCACCAGCAATAAGTTGCAGAGCTAGGCGCAAGTCTTCCACAGAACGAGCAATCGCACCAACGGTAAACATCTGGCGGATACAGCGGGGCATTCCTGACACATTTGGAAGATCGCCAACATGCCCGGTTGTTGGAACGCGACGGTCTGTTGGCTTGAGTCCAAACACCCCACAAAAGTGAGCAGGTTGACGAATAGAGCCACCATTGTCTGAGCAGATATCTAAGGGTGAAAAGCCAGCTGCAACTGCTGCTGCACTGCCACTAGAAGTTCCCCCAGGGGTGTAGTTGAGATTCCAAGGATTATTGACGCGGGGGAACCGATCATTAATGCCTTGGTAATCCCCGCCTGGGTCTGCGGTCGCCGTCGTTTTTCCAAGGATGATCGCTCCAGCCGCCCGAACACGAGCAACAGCCGTCGCGTCGTGTTGGGGAACGTAATCTTTGAATGGCTGATAACCTGAGAGAGTGGAGAGTCCAGCCGTTTCAAAGTAATCCTTAATAGTGATGGGAACGCCATGCAGCACTCCCCAGTATTCACCTTTAACGAGGGCTGCATCAGCTTGTTGAGCGTGTTGACGAGCGGCACCCTCATTCAGAATGCAAATTGCGTTCAGTTCTGAGTTGTGTTTCGCGATTTGAGCGAGGTAAGCCTCTAACACTTCAATA
Source organism: Chroococcidiopsidaceae cyanobacterium CP_BM_RX_35 (assembly GCA_019242465.1). The sequence goes on from JAFAVL010000151.1 coordinate 2,242, forward strand.
GCTGAGACAGTGCGCTCTCGAATTCGCTGCGCTAACTGATGTGCTGGCAGAAAAACCAACTCACTCATGATTTCAATCTTCTCTATCATCATTTGCCAAGTTTCTTGCTGCAGGCTGCATCGCCTGAATCAGCCGCTCCACCATCCAGGCATAGCTTTCGTCCAGGGAGTGAGACCGCACAAATTGTCCTGATAACTCGATCTGCATAAATCCTTGTAGTGCTGAGGCCAACAGGCGAGAGGCGTGAATCATTTCCTCCTCGCTTAAGCCAAGCGGTTGTAAGCACTCGGTGTAAAAGGACAGCACATCCTGAACAATCGGTCCACTGTCTGGGTTGTTGGAGTCCAGTTTGACTGCAGCCATAACTGTATATAGAACTGGATGCTTGTGAACGAACTGACGAAAGTTGTGGGCAGCTTGACGGATACGCGTTTGAGGAGTTCTATTGGTTGAACGCTCAGCTTGATGTCTGAGATCACTCAGCAGGCGACGAATCCCCTCAATCACCACTGCCTGGCGCAGTGCCTCATTGCCTGCCAAGTGGTTATAGAGGGAAGGAGGTTGGATTCCCAGTTCTCTCGCCACTCGGTTAACGCCCAACGCTGCTTCCCCTTCTTTTTCCAAGCAACTGATTGCCGCTTCTACAATCACGGTCTGGGTTAGCTTTCGTCCTTTCGGGCGTGGCATAAAAACGTGCCTCGCTCAGGTGGCTAAAAAACTAATGAAGTTAGTTTAAACTAATTTTATTAGTTTTGTCTAGCTGTACAGGAGTGAGGAGGAGCCCGGTGAAGCGACAATGGCAACCAGAGGAATTGATTGAGCATTTTATCCTGCTACCCAAAGAGCGTGAATTACTTCCTACCAAAACCAATGCCACAGCTCACAATCAGCTTAGCTTCGCTGTCCGGCTCAAATTTTTCCAGTACGCAGCCCGGTTTCCGCTTCACAAGAATGAAGTCCCCAGGGTAGTGGTAACGTTTATCGGTGACCAGCTTGGCATTCCTTACGAACAGTACTTGCGGTCTAATTGGTCAGGACGTACAGTAGAGCGTCACCGTTCCCAAATTCGGGCATTTCTAGGGTTTCGGGCGGTCACTCGTCAAGATGAGCAAGATTTAAGAAAGTGGCTGCTAGAATATCTACTCCCACATGGCTATCGGTTTGAGCAACTTAAAGACCTGGTTTATCAACGGCTGCGAGATGCTCGGATTGAACCACCTGCCCCTGAGCAGGTAGAGCGGCTAATTCACGCCGCCACTTACACCTTTGAAGAAACTTTCTGTACCAGTACATTGGCTCAACTGTCACCAGAGACCTGTATCAAAATAGATGCTCTTTTAAGTACCACTGGCTCTCCATTAGAGGAGCGGCCCCAATCGAAGCAGTCTGACTTCAGCAATCTCAAGACAGACCCTGGTCGCATTAGTCTCGATACTATCCTCAGAGAATTTGATAAGTTGCAGTGCATCCGCAATCTTGGGTTGCCCGCCAACCTATTCACGAGCGTCTCTGCCAAAATTCTCCAGCAGTACCGACAACGAGCCTCATCTGAACCACCACGAGAACTTCGCCGTCATCCGGCTCCAATTCGCTACACTCTGGTTGCTGCCTTCTGCTGGTTAAGGAGTCAAGAGATCACTGACAGCCTAGTAGAATTGCTGAGCCAAATTGTGCATAGAATCGGTGTCAGAGCGGAGCGTCGCGTTGAAAAAGAACTGATTGCCGACTTCAAACGCGTTGATGGCAAAACTAACCTCTTGTTCCGGATTGCCGAGGTATCCCTGGAGCATCCAGACAAACTGGTTAAGGAGATCGTCTACCCGGTGGCCAGCAAGCAGACTCTAGAGAACTTAGTCAAAGAATACAAATCTACAGGTTCTGCCTTTGTACAGAAAGTTTATGTTGTGATGCGAGCCTCCTACCTGGGGCATTATCGCCGCATGGTGCCCCAACTATTGACGATGCTGGAATTTCGCTCCAACAACCATATGCATCAACCCGTCATCCAGGCTCTGGAGTTGTTAAAGAAATATCAAGGGAATACCCAGCGTTACTATGCGCCGGAAGACGAACCTCTGATTGATGGGGTTCTCAAGCGGCGCTGGCGTGACCTGGTGGTGGAAGTGGATAAAGAAGAGCGGGAGCGGATCAACCGCATCAATTATGAACTCTGTGTACTGCAAGCCTTGCGGGAGCAGCTGCGCTCCAAGGAAATTTGGGTAGTCGGGGCCAAACGATACTGCAATCCGGAAGAGGACTTACCGCAAGACTTTGAGCGAGAGCGCCAGACCTATTATCAGGCGCTCAAGCAACCCCTAGAGGCTGAAAGCTTCATTGCTCGTTTGCAAGAACAGATGACAGAAGCCCTCAACCAATTGAATCAGGGAATGCCCACTAACCGCCAAGTCAAGATCCTCAGGCGTAATAATGATCTGATTTGTGTCTCCCCACTGATAGCTCAGCCTGAGCCGATGAACTTGGTTCGACTAAAAACCGAAATTGGTCGGCGCTGGCCAATGACCAGTTTATTGGACGTACTCAAAGAAACGGATTTTCGAGTCCAATTTACCGAGCAGTTCAGGAGTGCAGCGACCCGCGAGAGTATGGAGCGCTTTACGCTGCAGAAGCGCCTGTTGTTGTGCTTGTATGGACTGGGCACCAATGCTGGACTTAAGCGGGTCTGTGCGGGAACTCACCGTGAGAGTTATGCAGATTTGCAGTACGTCAAAAGGCGCTTCATTCACAAAGAACATTTACGCAATGCCATCGCCCAGGTTGCCAACGCCATCTTCCAAGCGAGGAAGGTTCAGGTTTGGGGAGAAGCAACTACCGCTTGCGCCTCAGACTCCAAAAAATTTGGGGCCTACGACCAGAATCTTCTAACCGAATGGCACGTGCGCTATGGGGGTCGGGGAGTAGTAGTGTACTGGCACGTTGACAAAAAGTCGGCCTGCATTTACTCGCAACTGAAAACCTGCTCCTCCTCGGAGGTTGCCGCCATGATTGAGGGGGTATTGCGTCACTGCACTGACATGAAAGTCGAAAAGAACTACGTTGATAGCCATGGACAGAGCGAGATTGCCTTTGCCTTCTGTCATTTACTAGGATTTCAATTGCTACCCCGGCTCAAGCGGATCAAAGAGCAAAAACTGTACCTCCCCCAGCCTGGACAAGGGGGTGCAACCTATCCACATTTGCAAGCCATTTTGAGACGGTCTATCAACTGGGAGTTAATCCGGCAGCAGTATGACCAAATGATCAAATATGCTACTGCTTTGAAGGTGGGAACGGCAGAGACAGAAGTAATTTTAAAACGATTCAATCGTTCCACTCCGCAGCATCCGACATACCAAGCCTTGGCCGAGTTGGGTAAGGCTGTTAAGACCATCTTTTTGTGCCAGTACCTGCACTTTGAAGCCTTACGCCAGGAAATTCAGGATGGGCTAAATGTTGTTGAGCGCTGGAACGGAGCAAACACTTTCATTTTGTACGGCAAGAGTAATGAGTTGGCAACAAACAGCTTGGATGAGCAACATGTAACTGTCTTGTGCATGCATCTACTACAACTTTGTCTGGTCTACATCAATACCCTGATGATCCAACGGGTTCTCGGAGAGAAGCAGTGGTCTGAGATGATGCAGCTAGATGATTTCCGTGCCTTGACTCCGCTAATTTGGGCTCATGTCAATCCCTACGGTCTTTTCCAACTGGATATGAATGAGAGACTGACGATTGAGGAGGTCAACCCGGAACTAGCTGGATGAGGGGAATTAAACTTACCCATTTTCGCTTCTTTTTGGGCAAGTTTGAGATACTAAAGACAGTGGGGAGTGCGTATTGCCAAACCTGAATCAAGAGTGTCCATCTACCATTTATGGGCAAGTTTGTTCTTATGCCAAGGACTGCCCCACCACCGAAGATTCCCAACTTGCAAAAGCGGACCCGAGAGCATCTGTTGCCCAGTGAAGTGGAGGTAATGCTCAAGGTAGCCAAAGGCACAGGACGACATGGGCATCGCGATGCAACGTTGATTCTGCTTGCTTATCGCCACGGGCTTAGGGTTTCTGAGTTAGTAGCGTTGCGCTGGGAGCAGGTTGACTTTAGCAATGGCACGATTCATGTCAATCGGCTCAAGCAGGGAGTCAGCTCAACACATCCACTTCGGGGGCCTGAACTGAGGGCATTGCGACAAGTGCAACGACAGTCTCCTAACTCTTCCTATCTGTTTGTTTCAGAGCGTGGGACAGCGATGGCAGCTGCAACAGCTAGAGGTATCATTAAGCGGGCAGGAGCTTTAGCTGGGTTGCCGTTTTCAGTGCATCCCCATATGCTCCGCCATGCCTGCGGATTTTATTTAGCTTCCAAAGGTCACGATACACGAGCGATTCAGGCTTACCTGGGACATAAAAATATTCAGCATACGGTTCGCTATACAGAGCTCGCCCCAGGACGATTCAAAGAGTTTTGGACAGATTAAAAACAGGAGAGTGCTATAGTAACTTTGTACTAAATGGCGGCTCATTTCAGCTTCGCTAGTTTATGGCCTAGGAAGTGTCCAACTCCGAGCGCTTTTGACAGAGGTCAGAGCAAGTCGGGTCTGATCGAAGATATGTGCCCACCAAGAACCAACATTAACGCTAAAGCCACGCAGTCTTACCTTTAAGGCTGCTTCAATAAATTCTTCCTCTGCAAGTTGAAATAGAGATTGAGGTTTCTGGTGAGAATTTTCCTGGAGCGAATCGTCTAGCCGTTCATTATCTATTTCTGTTAATCTGTAAGTCTTATTTTGGGTCTTTACCCAACGCTCGAATTCTTCCTCCCGTTTCTGTTGCTCTTTGACTCCTTCTTTAACGATCGCTTTTTTCAAATCCTCCCCTGTTTTGCCAATAGGCAAGGCAGTCCAGTAAGTTTGCCAAACAGCTTTAAGCCAACCATTCCAAGTGCCACTATCTTTTTCCAGCCCTGGCATCCAACTTTTTGGTTCTTGCAATGAGTTGAAAACCAAGTCTCCTATCTTTATCCATTCCTCTTTGAGAGTTTGCTCTGCCGTTTGCATAGCTGCCTGAACTTGCTCTTCTGGCAATATCCCTCATTTATCACTCTAGGCAGAGGAAAACTGGAAGGTTATCTCGTTAGCTCGTTAGCTGTTAAGATGTCAGGCAGCTTGAAATCATTCATCTGCTCGATGAGGCGTGGAAACCCAAGGGACAGCAATGAATTAGCAAACACCACTAACCACGGTTTAATTAAGTTAAAACATATCAAAGGTTGAATGATAAGGCGTAAGTTATTCAGCCAGTTTTTCCAACCTGTTTGGGAATCCCACCACGGATGATTTGAAAACTGTTTTAAGGATTTTGAGGCAGAACCTGTGAGCTGTTCTGAATAGAGACTGACTAGCAAGAACACACTCATGACCATTTCCCACCATTTCTCAATCTGAGCATATTCAGCCATGCGAAAGTCAGCCCAACCTAATTCACTCTTACTTTGCTTAATTCCATACTCTATCCAAGTCCTTAAACCGTATAAATTACCCACCTCCCGATAGTTTATCTCCTCAACATGAGTCATAACAAAGCCCGTTGTCTTCGCTGGTAACGTTTCTGGGTCAGTAGTGATTTCCCAATATCTTGTCTGTCTTCTATTGCCAAAGATAATCTCACGAATATAACGAATTTCACTGTTATTATCTGAAAACGTTCGCTTAAACTGCCGCCATCGATTGTAGCGAATGCGCTGCCCTCGCTGCATCAGAACCCCATGGTTACTGCGGATTGCCACCACATAAGGTAGCTTGAGACGCCGCAGAACACTCAAAAATGGATAGTCGCTCTCACCATAAAATCGGTCCGCTAGTACCAAGTCTATTAGGAATCCCATTGACACTAATTCCCGCACCATCTGAGCGGCAATTTGGGGTTTAGTCCTAAACTCATCACCCGGTTTCAGACAATCTTTGGGCTTGAACACTTCAAAGGTCAATGGCAAGGGAATACTATCAATTAAGCCATAGGTAGTCACTGCGACAATTCCATTCTCAAGTTTACCAATGTTGCCAATGTACTGCCGCTTCACATAATCAGTCGTTGTGCCTTTTTTCGTATCCCCCGTATCATCCACTATCAGCACAATCGAACGTCCATTCAGCACTTGCAAGATTAGCTCTAATCTTCGTTGTCGTAACGATGATGCTGACCATGGCGAGTGTGTTAGGAAATGATGTAATCCCTGATGATTTTCTAGTCCCACTGCTTTGGCAATCGCTGGCAATGATTTGCGTTTAATGTCTGACATCATTCCTAAATGTAGAAGTTTAAATGCCTCGAAGCTTCTGACTTCTGGAAACAGCGATTGATAAAACTGGCAATATTCATCTACAAAAGCTACGGTTGGTTTGGCAGTTCTTGGCTCTACCATATATACCGCCTTAGTTTCAATCCTTTTCACTGATTATACTCTTGCCAGAGTGATAAATGAGGGAATATAGCGCTACGGATGTACGTTAGGACAGTGCTTAAAAGCGGCATCAACACAGTCTCGAGAGCGAATAAATTCATCCCATCGCTGCCTCATCCAGTTCTTGAGCACAAACCACCAGTGCTCGAGCTTGTTTAAGTCTGGAGAATAAGAGGGAAGATACCATAGCTCACATCCCGCTTCGGCAATGATTTCCTCAATTGCTTGGGAGT
>JAFAVL010000196.1 GCA_019242465.1 Chroococcidiopsidaceae cyanobacterium CP_BM_RX_35
GCTATTTTGATGTATGAAGTGATGAAACAAATTTTTGTACTGAGCAATAAAGTTGGATGCTTTAGGTGCATCATCATAGGAGCCGAAGACCGCATCAATATCTGGGTATTGCTTTAGTGCTTGTATAAGATTGGTAAAAGTCTTAAAATGAACTTCGCAATCTGCATCGATAAAACATAAATATTCACCCTTAGAAAACTGTGCCCCTAAATTCCGAGCAGCTCCTGGTCCTTGTCTACTCATAGTCTCTAGTACAGTTGCACCGAACTTTTGTGCTACGATGGCAGACTGATCAGTCGAGCTATCATTAACGACAATCAGTTCCCAGTCTTTGAATTTGGATTGGGTAATGGCACTCAGGCAGTAAATGAACGCATAGCCTCCGTTATAGACAGGAACAATGATAGATAGAAAGGGTTGTTTAACTACGTTACGTTTTTCCATCATGATTTCTATGTCTACAACTTATCTCGGTCACAAGCATTCTGATTTCTGCCGCTTCCTCTCAAAATAGTTTCTTAATAAAGTAAAAGAAGCATCAACTAATCCATCTTTGTCTGTCACTACTTAGCAAAAGCTCTGCTTACACTAATGCCAAACAATTGCACTTCCTCAAATTACTATCAAAGTTTTGTTAACAGCACTTTACCATGGAACTTACTAAGTGATTTTTTCTTTAAAAACTTTACAAAAGCTTTACATAATCTACTTAGTAGTAAAAATAACTTGACAAGGTCTTAATGCCATGCGTAAAAACCATAGTGAGTATTATCAACGAAAAGTGTGCTTTAAATCACCTTGTCATTGAGTTTTGACTTTTTGGAGTTGAGATTGTTCACGAAATGTCCATATCTAAAGTTGTTTCTATAATAGACTTCGCTAAATAATAGATATGTTCTGGTCCTTAGCTTAACTCGTTGTATATGTACATCATTTATCCCTGCTGGAGAAAGTCCAAAATGTCTGACTGGTAGAACAATCTGTACTAATTTACTCAGGAGTAAAGAACTGCCTTAACTGCGGACATGGTTTTGTGAAGATGCCGATAACGATCCCTTCACTTGGTCATCTCCTAACATCTTTTGTACGAACAAACCCTGCTCCAATTCCTCGTGATGGATTGCGAAGTCTTATATTTTCATTGATTGGGACTGGAGCACATGGTAACTTATAAGCCCAGCATCTTACAGTCCAACCAGCAGGGAAAGAGTATTTAACATCATTCACTTCTGCATTAACAACTTGGATACTTGGTAGCTCAGCCGGTAGTAGCCAACGAGATTTAATACCGCCATCAATCGGTATAAATGAGAGCAAGCTAACTATGATAAATAGGAGCAATGAAACAATTTTTATGGTGATTCTTAATCGAGTGAATATTAAATAATACCGAACAATTAATGAGAGCCTGTCATTTAGTAAACGGCGAATAAGCCTAGCAATAAATAAGCAAGGAACAAGAATGAAGTATCCCAAACCAAATCTTAACAAAGGACTTTGAGTTATAATAAAAGCTATTCCTGAAATTCCTAGAAGTACTAACCAAATTTGTTCTTTTAATTGACGAGGTTTCGATCTTTGTAGAATTTGTAAAGAGGAAATTGTTGAGATCACCACTAAAAAAGCCATGATTTTATATTCTACATGAAATTTTATCATCTTGCAATACATTGAAAACATTGAAAAAATATTCTCAATGTTTGATTGCTCTTTTGTCGTCACCGCCCACAAAAATTTTATCTTTGAAACTTCTTCCTTCGACTGCTCTAATGGAACAGACCATGGTACATTGAGACACATAAATCTTGATGGATAAAGAGGACATCCCGATGTCTTAATACCAAAAATAGTTAAAGGTAAAAGTAACAAAATAATTATGATGCTCCCCAACAGAAAACGCTGAAATTTAAATCGTTTTTCAAGAATATAAAAGAGAATTCCTATGAGTAGGAGAGGCAAAGCACTAAGCTTAAATGTAACAGCTCCAGACGACAGAATTAATGGGATAATACGAGCATCAAAAACTGAATTATTTGGATTAGGCATAGAGGATGACTTTGCCTGGCAGATTATTAAAATGGTCCAAGCAGTTACTCCAATCAAGAGATTAACGGGAACATCAGGAGAAAAAGAAACTAGGGGTGACGCTCCAATTAAGGTTTTTACTAGATAAACTGAAGTAAGAATTGATAAATAGACGAAAACAAATGAACTCGACAATCTGCTTCTATCTTTAAAAATCTGAGTCAGTGCGATGAGAAAATGGGTAATAGCTATCAGAAAGACAAAGCTATTAGTAATAGCTCCTACATGATTCCCAAGAGATTCAGGGGTAAAAGGAGCAGAAAAGGCAAACCAAGACGAGGAAAAGCCAAATTTTGCATTAATTAATGCTACCCCGTAGATTGCCCCGAATTCAGATAGCCATCGAATAGAACCTAAGTGATATAGACCTGTATCAAACCATTTAATCTGTTGGGTTGTTAATACAGATACAACGACTTCTAAAGTAAGAAAACCCAGAATTTTTTCTCGAGCAAGACTTGACCGGAGAGCGACAATTTCAGTTCTCGTACGATGTGACAAGAGAGATAAGGAAATAAGAATCGTAGTAATTGATAAACTAACTAAGCTAGATAAAGGAAAAAATAATGAGCCGGTAAGTAGGGAGATTGCAAGTATGACTATTCCTAGCCATATCGCTGCAAGCAGGCGATCGCCTCTCTGCTCAAAGCAGTCCGCTTTAAAGATATTAAGAGTGGCTGTCCCTATCGAAAAACAAACCAAAGTGAGGATAATCCAAGTAGTAATGAAGAAAAGCATCAAGTGAATTCTGTAAATTACAAAATTAACCTATGTTTGATCGGACTTTTCCCGTTAAGTCTGAGCGAGGTACCAGCCTTCACAAAGGTTTTGCAATTTCAACCAACCACGCCAAAGTAGCTCAATACTAATAGGAGGATTGTGTTGCGAAAAATAGGGGAGTGATAAGCAAAATAAGCTCACGACCTCATCTTACCTCTTTTGCCTGTCCAAGTCCAACTCCTACCCTTTGGGAAGGATGCGCCTACAAATGGCGCGGAGCCGAAACCCCTCCGCCTTTGGTCACTACGAAGTGCGAAATCATCCTCTTAATCCCTCAATTCCTTACTGGCTTTGATTTTTACCTGATTTTGTCTCCTTCTTGATAAATGTTTAGTAACCTTAACTTGTGGCGAATGCCGAAGTTTGTGAAATTTTGCAGCTCCTCCAGTTTTAGTGGAAAATATAGTACCAGCAGCGTCATAGATAGACAAAAGGCTTGAAGCAATCAACATCCCTCACTGGAAGGAGTAAGAATGGCTCCGTTGGTATCAATCATCGTCACCTGTTATAACCAAGTCAGTTATTTGGAGAAGGCTGTTGGCTCGGTTCTGTCCCAGACTTACTCCAACCTGGAATGCATTATTGTGGATGATGGCTCCTCCGATCAAACAAGGGAAGTTGCGGAACGATTGGTCCAACAGGACTCGCGGGTTCAATACTTCTACAAACAGAACGGTGGAGTTTCCTCTGCCCGAAACTTTGGATTGGATAAAGCTCGGGGGGAATGGCTACAGTTTCTGGATGGGGATGATTGGATTAATTCTGATAAAATCCGCTTTCAGCTCAGTTGCGTGGATCCTATGATCGAGGAAAATATGGTCCTCTATTCAGATTATGAACGAGTGTTTTTGGACTCTGACCAAACAATTGTCGATAGACAACTGAATGTGGTGGGATCGTTAACTCAAGAGGAATTAATCACCCGGTTGCTGGTTCCAGATTTCCTGGTCACATCACCCTTTCCAGCCCTACAGCAATGCCTGCTAATGAAGAGGTCAACTGCGAGCAGAAAACGATTTGATCAACGCCTTAAAGCATTGCAAGACCGAGATTTTCCTTTAGATCTACTGATTATGGATATCCCGTTTACCTATACCTCGATTGTGGGAGCTTACTACACCAAACATCAAACTAATCAAACCAATCAGTGGTCTCATATGCAGAAGGAATACATTCTGTTCTATGAATTAGCCTACAGTAAGCATCCGAAAATCTATCAGTACACTCAGAGGGGGCTTGAGTACTTTCTGGACGAAGCTTTGCGAGAGAAGAACTTTTCCAATTTTGAGCGGCTATCTCAACTGACTAAGCCCCCTGTTTATCTATTTAATCACAATTTACAAATTAGAAATTCTGCCTTTCTCAAACTGGTGTATGGTCTTCGTCTTTTGATTCCCAATTTCCTTCTGTATGAAAAGTATCGAGGACCACGAGGACAAAAGGTGATTGCATTGTTTTCTAAAGTCCTCCTCTTCTGTCAACGACGTTTCAATCAAAGTTTAAGTCTATGGAAGCTAAGGTCTCAGTTGTAGTCAGTGATTTATCTGGGGGCGGTGCTGTCCGTGCTTACTTACTGTGTCAGGTATTGCAAGCCTTAGACTTTGCGGTAGAGATTGTTGGCTTTTTATTTGGTCAGCATTTGTTTGCCCACCCTCCCGGAGACATTTCCCTACAGGTGTTTCCAGGCAAGGAGTATCCCGATTTTTTGCGCTCTGCTGGTCGGCTGCTACAAGCAATTGATGGAGATATTATTTATGCGGTTAAGCCAAAGCCTACCAGCTTTGGCTTGTCGATACTGAACCATCTGGTTTCGAAGCGTCCTATAATTCTGGACATGGATGACTGGGAACTCAGCTGGTATGGAGGGGATGCTTGGACTTACCGGCCCAGTCTCAAACAGTTAGTCAAAGACATTTTGGAACCCAAAGGGGCCTTAAGATTCCCCGATCACCCTCTATATGTCCACTGGCTCGAAACTCTATTACCCCAAGCCAATGCACTCACGGTAGATACCCACTTTCTCCAACAACGGTTTGGCGGTGTGTATCTTCCCAACGGCAAGGATACGAACTTATTTGATCCTGAACTATTTAACCCGGTACTTCTAAGACAGACTTTTGGCTTAGCCGACTATCGTATCTTGATGTTTCCAGGGGCTCCTCGACCTCATAAGGGGGTCGAGGATGTCTTGATAGCACTGGAACAACTGAATCAACCTGATATGCGATTAGTGATTGTCGGAGGTAATCCCTATGATGACTATGATGAACAATTGATGGCTCGCTGGGGAAAGTGGATTATCAAGTTACCGAGATGCTCTGTCGAGAAAATGCCTGCCCTGGTAGCTGCCGCCCATGTAGTGGTTGTTCCCCAACGGGATACTGTTATAGCTCGGGCCCAATTTCCCCTCAAGCTAACCGATGGTATGGCGATGGCCAAACCGATTTTAACCACACGGGTAGGGGATATTCTAGAAATTGTAGATGACACAGGCTATTTAGTTGAGCCAGAATCACCGCAACAGATCGCGACTGCAATTCAGCAGATCTTTCAAGATTGGTCAACTGCTGAGCAGCGGGGGCAGTTGGCTCGAAAGCGCTGTGTGGAACATTACAGTGTTGAAGCGATGGCTCCCATTCTAGACAGGGTGATTACTCCCCTGCTTAACTCCTAAATCAGTCAAAGCTATATAAAGACTAATCCTTCACAAACCTGATTTCTCTTACAAGTTATGGTGTGCCCCAGAGAATTTGTTTGTGCTATGAAGTATTCAAGTTAGGATCCAACTGGATTGAGCGAGTGTCTACAAATACACCAAGCAACGCTTAGAGCAATTATCTTTATAATGCTAAGAGTTTTGATTAATGGTTTGTCTTAAATCCGCTGAAAGCCTGCTCCTGAACTATACCCGTCGCTACCCAATACGGGTGATACTTACGATTCTTCTAGGCTTTTCCAGCGCTGTTTTTAATGGAGCCAGCACAACTTTAATCGTGCCTGTCCTACTGAATTTTTTAGGTCAAAGTCTGGACTTGCGAGGTACTCCCCCAATTATTAATGTGCTGCTCACACCTTTTTCAGGAGTGCCAGAATCCTATCGCCTTGGAGTGATGGGGGCGGCGATCGTGTTGACGATTATTCTGAAAAATGCAGCATCTTATCTCAGTAGCTTGGTATCCAGTCAGTTAGGACGTCTGTTAACAGCCGATTTACGGGAGGACGGATTAAAGCTGCTTCTGGATATAGATCTGAGTTACTTCTCCAAGGAGAAGGTGGGTGACTTAGTAAACCGCCTGGGAGCTGAGGTGGGACGCACAGCAGGGGGACTCAATAGTCTGCTTTGCACATTCATCACATCTGTCACTATCCTGGTCTTCGTGGCGTTGCTGCTCTCAATCTCCTGGCAGCTCACAGTGGCTGCCACCATTCTGATGTCGTTGGTTGCTTTGGTAAACCAAACACTGATTTTACGATCGCGCTACTTCGGACAACAGTTGTCCAAGATGTCTGCTGCCTACTCTGTCTCGCTTCTGGAAGTCTTAAGTGGTATTCGTCTTGTGAAAGCCACAGGAAATGAGGAGAAAGAATATAAGCATATTAGTCAGCTGATTCGAGAGCGGGAAAAGGCAGATTTTCAATCTCAGATGAATGGTGCTGCAAATGGACCTTTTAGCGAAATTACCAGTATTCTGGCCTTGATTGTGATTGTGATTCTGGGAAGGTTTTTCTTCGTTGACCAGATTCAATATTTGTCAACAGTCTTACTCACATACTTGCTGGTCTTGTTTCGACTGCTGCCATTCGTGGGGCAATTGAGTACATTTCGCTCTCAGTTGGGAAACTCCATTGCCAGTGTTGAAATCGTTGCCGATTTTCTAAGAGTCGATAACAAACCGATGATGTCTAAGGGAACAATCGCTTTCCCAGGCTTAAAAGAAATCATCCACTTTAACCACATTTTCTTTGCCTATCCGGGACGGGAAGAGCTGGTGCTTCAGAATGTGGATCTCAAGTTACCTAAAGGAACCACTCTGGCTCTGGTTGGAGCTTCGGGAGCTGGAAAGTCAACGATTGCTGATCTCTTACCTCGATTTTATGATCCGAATGCTGGAGCAATTCTGATCGACGGTCATGATATTCGGGAGTTTGAAGCTAAAAGTCTGAGACGAGCGATGGGAATTGTCAGTCAGGAAACTTTTCTCTTTAATGATTCTATTCGGAACAATATCGCTTACGGTTGTTCAACAATCAGTGAGGCAGAGATTCTGGACGCGGTCAAGCGAGCTAATGCCTATGAGTTTATTCAAAACCTGCCTCAGGGATTAGAAACCCTAATAGGCGATCGCGGTGTCATGCTTTCTGGGGGACAGCGTCAACGGATCGCTATTGCCCGTGCTCTTCTCCAAAACCCAGAAATTCTGATTCTAGATGAGGCGACGAGTGCTTTGGATACTATCTCGGAGCGATTGGTACAAGCGGCAATTGATGAGTTGAGCCGCGATCGCACGACCCTGATCATTGCTCACCGCCTTTCAACCATCCAGAAAGCAGATCAAATTGCTGTATTAGATAGAGGACGCGTCGTTGAAGTCGGTAACCATACCACCTTATTGCAATTGAATGGATACTATACCCGTCTATACGATATGCAGTTCTCGCGCCATAGGGATGCGGAGGGACCGCTCTCTACTCAAGATATGCATTTAAAGGCATCCTACAAAGCCAGAGCTAACCTTAATATCTTGTTAGGCTCTCTGAGCTTACTGTCTGATGGTTTAGTTGACGATGCTGAAGAACAATTACAAGTCGTTAATGAGTCATATCGAGCCGCCGTACAACTTCTGGAAACCCTAGAGTTTTTTGAGCAAAGGTGGACTCAACTATAGACGAGTTGCATTAAACAACAGGAATCCTATGCCCCTTGAGGCAGGAGTCAGCTGTGAAACGTCAGGTAATCGGAATGATGACCACCTATCCTGGGTTGGAACAGGCTGATTGGTTATGGCAACAAACCCCTCAAGCGTTTGGTTGCTGGAACAAGATTCAAATGCTAGCCAGAACCAAAGAACCTGATTTTTTACTTCTTTATCAGTACGATTTTGTCAAACCGTTGAAATCCCAGCCAAAATCCTGGCGGCGACGGCTGCAACGCTGGCTAGAACCTCCAGCTAAACCTCCTCAGACGCCACCTGAGTCACCGTTATTTGAAACATTACCTCGGGATCGTGTGATTTATCTCCTCCGGGAACCTCCCCTTCCAGAAATTGTGTCCCTGAATCAATCCAATTATGAGCAAGCAGTTCAGTATTGCGGGTATGTGTCTGGTCCTGACGATTTTGCGCCAGTTCCAGACTATATGCCTGCCATCTGGTATCACGGCAACTCCTTTCGAGAATTGCATAAAATGCCCGCTCCCGAAAAGGTAAAATCCTGCTCCTGGATTACCTCGGGGATTGATCGAACGGCCAATCATGTTCTAAGGCTCCAGTTTCTCCGGCTACTTCGGGAGCAGGAGCTGGAGTTTGATCTCTATGGGCGAGGTTTACCCGCCTGGGCCAGAGCCTATGGCTCGGTCAGCAGCAAATGGTCTGCGATGGCCCCTTATTTTTATAATCTAGCGATCGAAAACTATGCCGAAAATGATTGGTATGTGAGTGAAAAGTTATGGGATTCTCTGATGGCATGGTGTTTACCCATTTATTATGGAGGGGTGGCAGCCGATAAACTCTTGCCTCCTGGGAGTTTTCTCAGGCTTCCCAGTCTAGATGAAAGGGGATTAGCGTTTATCCAGGAAGTCACCGCGACTCCAGATGCCTGGTATCAGGCACAGTCTGCCATCACCGAAGCCCGACAGGTCATTTTGCACAAATTGAATTTGCTAAATTGGTTATCAACCTTTGTTGAGCGCTTTATTGAATGAACGGCATTTGCACCTTGGCCAACGATGTTGTCTATGATCAGTTGATTGCCCTACTGAATAGTATTGAAGCAACACTGGGTGCAGAGTTTCCAGTTTGTATTTGTCCATACGATGCTCGGACAGAACGGATTACCGCTGCGATCGCGGATCGTTCAAATGTCCAATTGTTGACGAAACAGTCTGTGATTGAAAAGTGGGACAATTTTGCCCACGCCGCCTGGAATGCTCATCCCACCGCCAAACAGCGATGGCAACAGCTCAATAGCTCTTCCTCCTATTACCGCTTTGGCACCCATCGTCGCTTTTGTGCCTTTGATGGACCATTTGAGCAGTTTATCTACATGGATGCTGACACGTTACTGTTAAGTCCTGTAGAGCCCATCTTTCAACAACTGAAAGACTATGATTGGGTCACCTATGATTTTCAGCATAAGGATCCAACCCACGTCTATGATTTATCTTCCCCGAACCTAACTAAAATTTTTCCGCAAACTCGCATTAATTCAGAGATATTCTGTTCTGGATTTTATGCATCTAAACGGCATATCTTTGATGAGTCAAAACGGGAATTCCTGCTTAATCATTTGCGGGAGGGCGAAGCGGAAATTCTTTACTATAAAGCCCCTGACCAAACCCTATTAAATTACATGGTCATGCGGACTCATCTCTCCTATTGTAATCTTGCACTTCAGCTACCAACCTCTAAAGTAACAGGGTGCTGTGTCACATCTAAACATTTTAAGGTCAAAGACAATCTGGTGTACGATCGCGGCCAGCGATTAACCTATCTGCATTACATTGGAATTACAGGGAAAGTGATGCAACAGGTTTGTGAGGGGGAGAACTTAAACTTCCCTTACCGGGACATTTTTTTACACTATCGTTATCTGCATGAACCTGATCAATGTCCGCGCTTTACGTCTCCTGGAAAACTATATTACCAATCTCCCAGTTTATGGTCACGGATTCTGAGAAAAATTAAGTTAATCCACTGAGGCAATTCGATGAAACGCGGTATTTATATTATTGCAAACGATCGGGTGATTGATCAGGCAATCTCACTACTCAACAGTATTCGCGAATACGATTCTGAGACTCCTGTCATTCTCGTTCCCTATGACAATAATTGTCAGGGTGTTGCAGCAGCTTTAGCTCAGCAACATCAGGTAGAGGTCTACGAGGATTTACCGTTTATCGATCGACTTTCTCGCCAGTTGCAATCCACGTTCGGTAAACAATTTTTTGCCCGACCGAACCAATTTCGTAAACAAGCATGCTGGTTCGGTCCATTTGATGAATTTCTCTATATTGATACTGATATCATCGTATTTGATAAGATCATTCATTGTCTGAATTATTTATCTGATTATGACTTTGTTTGCTATGACTATCAGTATTTACAGGGGATAAAAAACGTATTTACCCCTAAGGTTTTAAGCGATCGAGTTTTCAGCAAAGCGGACTTGCAAGGCATTTTCAATTGTGGTTTTTGGGGGGCGAAGAAAGCCTTGATTTCCGAAGCCGTTCTCTATGAAACCTTCAGTGAATGTTCCAAACATCCTGAATATTTCGACTTTTCCCAAAAGACCTCTGATCAACCCATCATCAACTACATGATTTTGAAGCGAATATCCCGTCGATTTAATGTGGCACAACAGGTAGGCGGGGCTGCTGGGAATTGGGCTGGCAGTTCCCATTTCCAATACCAGGGGATGCGCTTGCTGGATCCCTGCGTCAACCAACCTCTTCAATACCTCCATTGGGCTGGGTTTAAGATCGTGCCTGGGTGTCCCTATTGGGATATATGGAAACATTATCGCTATCTCCATGAACCAGCTCCCAATCTCTTCAAAAAGTTGACCCGTCGTCTGTTTCTCTCTGCTGCCTTACATTCCTAGGACAAATTACTGGTAAAAATATACAAATAAGCTGTTACGCCAGTACTTAAGCAAAAGTGGCATCCGAGAGAACCCAAGCCGCAAAATCGAAAGGATGCTATGCCAATCGGGGTATCTCCAGATTAAGTACAAGAGATCTGAAGGAGCAAGCCATACTCCCTGCTCTTTTGATAAATGTTGGATGAGTTCTGAGCC
>JAFAVL010000306.1 GCA_019242465.1 Chroococcidiopsidaceae cyanobacterium CP_BM_RX_35
TATAAGTTGTGTTACATATTAACTACTCCAAATCTAACCACTTCCCATGCTCAGCTACCGCTCGAACTCAGCCTTAATGACTTCATAACACTCGCACGCGGTTGCTTCCAAGTCCGACCGATTCAGGATAGTAATTCGACTATGGCTATAGCGGAGCCTTCCCGTTTGCTGAAGAGTCTCAGCTGCCACTCTGACATCAAAGGGGTGTACGCCCAGCATCTGGGTGATAAATTCCTGAGTCAGCGGAAACTGTGCTGACTGAATGCAGTCAGAGATGGTCAGCAACCAGCGGGCAAGCCGCTCCTCTACTGTATGGAGGCGGTTGCAGGCTACTGTTTGCGATAACTGGGTGAGTAATGCGTGGGTGTAGCGCATCAGCAGACTTTGCAAAATTCCACCCCGGTTGAACTCGGCTAATAGCAGTGAAGCTTCCATCCTAATAGCACCGTCTGCCACCTGCACAATTGCTTGGGTGGTCGTGGTTTGGTGTCCTAAAATTACAGGAAGACCTACTACACCTTCATTTCCCACCATACTGACTTCAACCGTCGAGCCGTCTGACATCATGGAGAGCAAAGAAACTACTGTCCGGTCGGGAAAATAGATGTATTCGATCGGTTGTTTTGGCTCGTAGAGGACTTGCTGGTTTGAGAGCGAGACGAACTCTATATGAGGAACCAGACGTTGGTACTCAGAAACTGGCAGAGCGGCAAGCAGCCGATTTCTTATCGGCCTCTGGGGAGCGTTATCCATGGAAATTGGTAGCCTCCAGGGTGCAGTCAGGCAAAAAACAGACACGCAGACGTACGCTAGCGTACCATTTCTCGGTTGTCTTTTGTTTCTTTAGGTGGCATAGCTAGGAAGTTAAAATGATTTTGTGAGCTACTTGCCGTCAAACCTGTTCTTTAGAAGATTCAACTTTTGACATCGGAAGCTGACCTTAATGTTCTTTTTTTGTACCGTCAGTTGTTCTTTTTGACACAACTGGCTATAGGAGTTTTCTGATATTCATGTCCGAACGTCCCCGGATGTTGGTTGAAAACCGACTTTTGGCTGCCCTGCCTGGTGATGAATACCAACGTCTTTTTCCCAACTTAGAGACCGTCTCTCTGGATCTCAAGCAAGCTCTTTATGAGCCGAGAGAACCTATCCAGTATGTCTATTTTCCTAAAAGGGGCGTAGTGGTCTCTCTGCTCGCCGTTATGGCAGACAGAACCATGGCCGAAGTGGGCTTAGTGGGCAACGAAGGACTGGTGGGTCTCCCCGTATTTTTAGGAGTTGAGACAACACCCTTTAAGGCTATCGTCCAGCTCCCAGGAAGTGCTATGAGGATGAAGGTGGATGTATTTAAACACTCAATCAACTGGGGTGGTCAGCTGCAAAGTCGGCTGCAACACTACACCTACACGCTGATGAGCCAGATCTCGCAATCGTTGGCGTGCAACAGCCGCCGCCACTCAGTAGAGCAGCGATGCTGCCGTTGGCTGCTGATGAGCCACGACTGTGTAGATTCAGACTCTTTTCCGATCACGCAGGAGTTTCTCTCCCAAATGCTAGGTGTGCGTCGTGCTAGCGTCACGGTGGTTGTTGGTCGGCTGCAAAAGGCGGGGCTGCTCCGTCACCATCGAGGTCAGATGACTATCCTCGATCGCCCGGGTCTAGAAGCTGCTACTTGCGAGTGTTATCGGCTGATTAAAGAGGAGTTAGACCGCTTGTAAGGCTGACGCGCTTTGTTTACAATTCTTATGGTGGAGTTATGGGTGTTAGGCTTGGAAAAGTGGGCAGCCCGGATGATGAGCGCATAAGCCTTTCTGCCTAAAATCGCAAGTTAATTGACTTGCTACTTGTCTCCCTTTTCTCGCGACGTAACCTGATGTACCAAAATCGCCGCCCAAAAGTGGTACGCTAGCGTACATGAGAGCAGTTGCTAGGGGTATTTTCTATGTTCAATTACTCCGCTAGCACCAATCGATTGTCCTTGAGACCGATTATTGGAAGAGTGCTGCCTTATACACTAAATAACTACGGTGTTGCTGTCGTTAGTGTGGAGTTGGCAACGCTGCTGACGTGGCTGCTACACTCCATGCTGGTATCAACTTTGGCACCATTATTTTATGCTGCTGTAGCGACAAGTACCTGGTACGGTGGCTTGTGGTCGGGGCTACTGGGTATAGCTCTGTCTACTCTATCGATTAACCATTTCTTACAAAAAGCCAGTGGTCTAGACCACTGGGTATCGTTGGTCGTGTTCGTTCTAGTGGCGCTATTCATCAGCTTTCTGATTGCAGCGCTACGCTCTGCTAAACAGCAAGCCGAGATGGTCCTGACCAAGCAAAAGGCGAGTGAAGATGCCCTTAGGGAAACTCAAGCACTGTTCGAGTCTTTCATGAGCCATAGTCCAACAACAGCGTTCATTAAAGACCATGCAGGGCGCTACATCTATGTCAACCAATATCTCGAGCGTTTATTCAACCGTAAGCGAGCTAATTGGCTAGGGAAGACAGATTTTGATCTATTTCCCTCACAAGCGGCACAACAATGGCGTCATAACGACTTAACCGTTCTAAGCACAGGTCAGGCGATGCAAACGCTGGAGACGGTTTCACATCATGATGGTGAGCATTACTACATGTCCTTCAAATTCCCTGTTATAGCTATCTCTGGACAACGACTGGTGGCAGGAATCTGTATTGATATCACCGAGCAAAAGCGGTTGGAGACCGAACGCAACCATCTGTTAGTCCGCGAACAGGAAGCTCGCAGGCAGGCTGAGGTAGCAAATCGCACCAAGGACGAATTTTTGGCGGTGGTTTCCCACGATTTGCGCACGCCCCTCAGTGCCATTCTTGGTTGGGCTGAGCTACTCCGGATGCGCCAATTTGACCCAGGAATGATAAGTCAAGCGATAAAATCGATCGAGCGCAACGCCAAGGCTCAGAAGCAGTTGATTGAAGACTTGCTAGATACCACACGGATCGTTCAAGGTCAGATGCACCTACATTCTCGTCCAACTAGCCTGTTACAGGTGATTTCGGCTGCCCTTGACACAGTTCGTCTCACCGCTAGTACCAAAAGGATTCAGATTGAATCTAGGCTTGAGCCTATAGGTCTGGTTATTGCTGACTCAGACCGCTTGCAGCAAGTCTTCTGGAACCTGCTGTCTAATGCGGTTCAGTTCACACCTGAAGGAGGGCGGGTTTTGGTGCGACTAGAGCGAGTCGATAACTGCGCCCAAATCACGGTGACTGATACGGGTAAAGGCATCAGCCCTGACTTTCTACCATACGTTTTCGAGCGCTTTCATCAAGCCGAAACTCCAACCAACAGAACACAAGATGGGCTGGGATTGGGGTTAGCGATCGCCCGTCAGTTAGTGGAACTGCACCAGGGTACAATTCAAGCCAAAAGCCCAGGATTGGGGCAGGGAGCAATTTTTATTGTGCAGCTACCACTTATGACCAATTGCTCTCAGTTGACATCCTCCCGCTCCGCTAATCCGGAGTACCGAATATAGCGGCGGATTCCATAGAGTCACCTCTAGGATTTCCTGGCTCCACGAGTCCACTTAACCAACCGAAGTTTCCCTCGACTAGCCAGAGGTGGTTCTCATCCCCAGGCGTATAAGTTCCCGACTGCCCATCGGTACTTTGCTTGTGCCCCAAAACCTCTAGTCCCTTAACTAGAATATTCTTGGCAGCATTGTGGTCACTGTGCATTACTGTTCCACATTTCAAACACTGATGGGTGCGAACAGACAGAGTTTTTTGAACTCGGTTGCCGCAAACACTACAGTCTTGGGAGGTGTACTGGGGTGGTACTGCCACTGTCACAATTTTGTGCAGTTTAGCAAAATACTCTACCCAATCTACAAACATAGACCACGATGCATCTGATATAGATTTGGCAAGTTTGTGGTTTCTCACCATGTTGCGCACTTGCAAGTTCTCATAGGCAATCAAGTCGTGAGACGCTACTAACGCACCCGCAGTTTTAACCGCGTGGTCTTTACGCTGCCTACTTACTTTCAAGTGTTGCCGTGCCATTCTATTGATGGCTTTCTTTCGATTAGCGCTACCCTTTTTCCTTTTTGAAACTCTTTTCTGTAGTCGCTGGAGACGTTTCTCTGATTTTCTTAAACGACGTGGATTAGCTACAGTTTGTCCATTTGAATCAGTGTAGAAAAACTCTAGACCTAAGTCTATGCCGACTATTTTACCTGTGTACTCGTGCTTAATTTCTCGCTCTACATCAACACAGAACTGTGCATAGTATCCATCGGCTCTACGCACCACTCTTACTCGTTTGATTTGGGATGCGCCAGGTTTTTGTATAAGATGTTGAGTGCAACAAACCACATCCGCAATTTTCTTCTCGCCGCTGAACCGAAGGTCAGCGGGAGCCTTCTCGTGGTTGAAGGTAAACCTGTCTGAAAGTTTGGCACTGTAACTGTTGTTCCTGAATTGCTACTGATTGCCCATCTATCCATGCTTGCTGTACCTGGATACCATGCACATGTAGTCGCACGCTCTGATAGTGGAAGGCGTAGCTTCCCTGCTGCTCCCATGTCAATTCTAAACCTTGCTCACTTCGTATCATTTGGAATCGATCCAGCCGTGATTCCCCATACCCGTCTCCGGCATCGCTGTACAGGTAGCCTTCACTCATACCTTGTTTGGGTGGGTAAATGTGGAGGATCAGTTGCCCACTTTCTTCCAGGGGCAAAATACTGCCTGCTCTTACCAACAGGGGAATCTGCTCTAGCGGTGCTTCTAGCTGCACCTCTTTTCCTCCCTCAACGACTGTATCGTTCCAAAAGTTGTACCAACATCCTTTAGGCAGGGTGGCTGTGCGCGATCGTGCCCCTGCCTGTACAATTGGGCAAACCAGGAGGCCATCACCGAGGCAGAAAGCATCTTCTACGTCCCAGAGAGTTTGATCAGTCCAGTCAGACCAAAACACAGGACGAACGGGAGGATAGCCCTTTTGAGCTGCTTCCCAAGTCAGGGTGTAGAGGTATGGCAGCAGGCGATAGCGCAACTGTAAGAATTGTCGCACGATACTCAAATAGGGTTCGCCATACGTCCACGGCGCACGGGGTTGAACATTATTGGCAACGTGAGTGCGATAAAAGGTGAGAAACGTTGCCATCTGAAACCAGCGTAGGTAGAGTTCTGCTGAGGGATTTCCTTGAAAGCCGCCAATATCGGGACCGCTGTAAGGGATGCCTGACAGTCCCAAACCGATAACTGTTGCTACCGTCTGACGCAATGTCTCCCAGCTTGATGCGGTATCGCCCGTCCAGGTCCAAGCGCAGCGTTGCAGCCCTGCCCAACCGGAGCGCGAGACAATGAAGGGGCGTTGTTGGGGGCGATACTGCCGTATGCTCTGATAAGCCGCTTCAGCTTCTAGTAGACCATACAGGTTATGTGCTTCACGATGGTCTCCGCCTCGACCCTCGAAGCAATGCTGTGCCACTTTGGCAAGAGAGGGATTGCCCCACAGCACGAACACAGCAGGCTCATTCATATCGTGCCAAAATCCAGCTACGCCGACATCTAAGAGGTAGGCATACTGCCGATTCCACCAAGCGCGAACCTTTGGATTTGTAAAATCAGGAAACACTGTTCGACCTGCCCAAACAGGAGCGATCACTAGCTCTCCATTGGGGTAGGTGCAAAACGCTCCTAATACCTGTCCTTCCAAAAACAGGTTACTAGCACGGCTGTGCTTGATGCCAGGGTTATTGATGGCAATCAATCGCACGCCTAGTTCTGCCAGCTCTTGCGTAAAGCTGGTGAGCTGCGGAAAACGCTTGGGATCAATCGTAAAGGCTCGGTGCCCCACCTGACAGTCAATATCCAGATGAATGGCGCTCAACGGGAGATCGTGTGTTTGAAATGCTCTCACTTCTCGCCGGATCGTGGCTTCGTTACGAAATCCCCAACGTGACTGGTGATATCCCAATGCCCAGCGAGGTGGCAGTGGAGAACGACCTGTTAACTCCGTATATCGCTCTAGCAGTTGCGGCGGTTCACCAGCCATGACGTAGTAACGCAGCGAACCTCCTGAAAATTCGGCTGTTGCTATATCTGCAAATGTAAACTTAGCGTCGAAGGAGTTTTCATAAAAAATTAGGTAACTGCCCAAACTGTGCAGCCCTAAGTAGATCGGGATGCAAATGTATATTGGGTCTGCTCCCGAAGCATATCCAGCTGGATCAGAGTTCCACATCCGGTAGGTTCTACTGCATTGCTGCTCATCTTTCGCATTTCGCAAATTGAGCGTAGCAGCCCGCTCTCCTAAGCCGTAGATGTGCTCCTCTTGTCGCAGTTGTGAGTAATGCACCCACCGCTCACCCTGACGCTGCGGGGGCAGTTCTTCCCGCAGCGTTTGCCCAGAGCAATTATAGAATGTCAGACTGCCATCAACACTAACGCTCACCTGCAAAGCAGTACTGGAGATATTCCAACATTCGCTCGTCTGTTCTAGGGTTGTTTCAACCACAGCCCAGTCGTGAAGGGCAATCGCATAAGGAATCGGCGGAATACCAGGAAACCAATCCACTCGCACAAGATCGGGAGCCAAAAAGCAGATCTCCATCTCTGCTTGCTCGAAGTAGAAGTGAACACCTCTATCTGTTGCTTCAGCTTGAAGGAGTTTTCCGGGTTGGGTGAGTTTGGCTAAAGGCGGTGCAGGGGCGAATCGGCGTTCGCAGCGATCACGCTTGCTGCTATAGAGGAATGCCTGTAGTACGTACTTCAGATAGAATAGTGATCCCAGCTCCAACTTTAACTTTATTGATAGCTGTTTGAAGAGGTCCACAAACCTTGACATAAAAACTATGAGAGGTAGCGATCACTACCCCTACTCGACTCCCAGAACTATTTCTTCAAATCCCAACTTAGCTTATTATCTGGATCGTCAGATTTCTGATCAAGAGTGAACCGATATTCATCAGATGACTTGACATCCTCAACAGCCTCCTTGCTAGAACCCGACACGTCTTTCACAGGTGTTGGCTTGATATCTTCAACGGCATCCTTATTAGAGTTTGCTACATCTCTGATGGCTGGTCTGATATCTTTAGCCGTACCGCTGATAGAGCTAGCTATATCTCTAACAGCTGGTCTAACCTCCTGTGCTGCGCCTTGGACTCCCTCAACAACAGCAGGTTTGCTCTCCTTAACAGTATCCCTAACTGTATCTGCTACATCCACGATAGCTGGTCGGACATCTTGAGCTGTACCTCTGACAGAGTTCGCTAAATCCCTAACGGCTGGTCGGACATCTTCAACCGTATCGCTGACGGAGTTCACTAGATTCCTAACGGCTGGTCTGGCTTCCTCAGATGCACCCCTGACTCCCTCTACGACAGCAGGTTTGACATCTTTAACTGTATCCCTAACGGATTCAGCAACATCTTTCACAGCTGAACTGACTTCCTCCGCTGCACCTTTAACTGGTTCCCCTACACCTTCTACAGTTTCGTTAACACCCTCGGCTACACTATGCGCTGCATCCACTATGCCTTCTACAGTAGTGTTAACAGCCTCAGATGTGCCTCTACCAGCCATAGCTCCAGCCACCGCACCAGCTACAGCGCCAATTGGTCCTCCCACTCTACCACCGACTATACCACCAATTGCTGCTCCAGCTATCCCAGCACCCAAACCCTTACCTGACGACTCAGCATTTTCATCCTGCTTACGCAAAGGTTGCTGGTTTTTAGTGAGGTCAACAATTTCGTCATCATGCTTATGCAAAGGCTGCTTATCCTCAGTCATAGTATTTTGCTCCTTAGAAAAAAGAGATCAATGTCAATGTTTCAATGGTTAATTGCTGTTACCCTTAATCTAACAATTTCAGAAAAATTTGAACCCCAACTAAAGAAAGATACCGTTTAATATTTAATCAGTCTGAAGTTGTTGATTTCAGCTTTAATAAGCTTGCATACATCCAGTTTACGTTCCTGCTCTTTAAGTTATTTAATAGTGAGTCTTGGGTAGATTATTATTGGTCATGAGTAAAAAGTGCTAAGAAAGAAGCACGTTTATTTCAGATGCTTAAGGACTATTGAGCGAGAGTATAAAATTCTACTTTTCTAGAAAAAATTTGGTTAATATTCGTATTAGTAAGAGCGTGATCACACTTGTTTTAATATCATTCGCCTTTTCACCCACTAACTAGTTCGCTGAGAAGTGATTCGCCCTGTTTCCCACTAACAATCCTCCCACCGGACGCTGGATCGCGTAGATACTGCTGCGTGCCGTAATGTAAAGGGTTTTACGATCTGGACCACCCCAAACTATATTGGTGACGACCTCTGGCACACGGATCGTCGCCAGTTGTTGTCCTTCGGGTGAAAACATCAGAACGCCACCTGGTCCGCTGCAATAAAGGTTTCCCTGGGAATCTACGACCATTCCGTCCGGCTGTCCTTCGTGCCATCCAAAACCGGACTCCTGGGCAAAAAGACGCCCGGACTCCAATTCCCCGTCAGGACGAACATCGAAAACGCATATGTTACCGCGTTTCGTATCACAGATGTAAAGCTGCTTCTCATCGGGGGAAAAGACAATTCCATTGGGCGCTGCGAAGTCTTTCGTCAAGAGAGTCAGCTGACCGTCGGATGCGAGGCGATATACCCCGAAAAAGCCTAACTCTGATGCTCGCTTCTGGGCTCCCATCGGCGGAGCTAAACCATAACCGGGGTCGGTGAAGTAGATACTTCCGTCGCTGCGACGAACAGTAAGGTCATCGGGGCTGTTAAGGTGCTTACCTTGGTAATGCGAGGCTAATACTGTAATGTAACCGTCTTCTTCCGTGCGCAGAACACCCAGATCGTGACTGCATGTCAGCAGGCGTCCCTGTAGATCGTAGGCATTGCCATTAGCGTGATGCGAAGGCTGACGAAAAACGACTGTCTTTTGGAAAAAGAACAAAAACTGGTACATCGCGTTGGCGTTAATGTCGCTGAAGAGCAGATTCCCCTCTGACGTATACACTGGTCCCTCTGCAACTTCAAAACCATCCACCAGTTTCTGAGCTTCCATATCTTCATCTGCCTGTGGCACGTAGATATCTTTGGCGTGCATTCTCCTGCTCCTTAATCATTGAAGATTCTTCAAAGCGACCCAAAATCACCCTGCCCCCTTCACAATTAGGTGGCTTGAAAAAGATTTTGTAGTGCTGTACCCATGTTACAAAGGGGCGTCTGTTAGCTAGAAAAAGAAATTCTATTGTCCGGCAATAGATTGGAAATAGTTTCGGACTTCATCAAACACTTGGCAGAAAATATTTGGTTGCCTTAGAATCTTCTGGTTTGTTCTTTTGAATTTTTAGGTCTTGACTAAGACCCTATCGAGTTTTTAAGATGAATGTTTCCTTCTAATGAGTGATTATTTATCTCTAGTGAGATAGGAGAATTTCACACTAATTTGATTTTTATCTACTATTTATTTCTTTATAGTCTTGATTATAAATTTTGAAGAGAACGATAACTCTGTCACGGGTTATTGTTGACCAATCTCGTTACATTATCAGCTCTTAAGCACATGTTCATCGACCAGCAATTTAACTGGAGATGGTCAAGCACCCTTTAGGTACATGGTATAGGGTGTGGAAAAATTACTTCTTCCCCTACACCCCATACCCTATAAGGTTGAGTAGGAGCTAGATTAGCTCTCGCACCTTATCTGACACCGCTGTGAGGACAATCTTCTCGCGATTAGGCTCACCTCGGACGAGGGATTCGGTAAACTTAGCAGCTTGACTTAAGCTGATCTTAGCGGGTAAGGGCGGCTCTAAGGGGTCAACAATCGCATCAACAATGACCGGACCTGGAGTAGCAAGTGCCCGGTCGAGGATTTCACCACACTGAGCAGGATCATCAATGGTGAAGCCAGTTCCACCGCAAGCCCGAGCAAAAGCAGCAAAGTCAATCGGTTGCAGTTCGCAGCCATATTCTGGATTGCCCAGGAAGACCATCTGCTCCCACTTGATCTGACCTAAAGTGTTGTTCTTGATGATGACAATCTTGACAGGCAGCTGATACTTGACACATGTGGCAAACTCTGCCATTAACATCGAGAAACCACCATCCCCGACAAAGGCGACGCACTGCCGACCGGGATAGGCGACTTGAGCTGCAATGGCATAAGGAAGACCACATGCCATCGTGGCCATTGTACCTGATACTGAGTGCATTTGACCTCGCTTGGCTGGGATCTGCCTTGCCCACCAAGTCGTATTCGTGCCTGAATCCCCCGAAACGATCGCGGTGTCAGATAAACGTTTGCCGAGTTGCCACGCAACCACTTGAGGTTTCATCGGCTTATCCTGCCGCGTGCCCCGTTCTTCCATCAACTTCCACCAATCTTTCATTTCGGATTGAGCCTTTTCCAGAAAGCTCCGATCCTCATTGCGCTTTAATAGCTGTAGCAGTGCTTGGAGAGTACGACGACTGTCACCAACCAACCCTACCTCAACAGGGTAGCGCAGACCAATTCGCATTGGGTCGATGTCAATCTGAACCCCTCGTGCTTGTCCTGGCTTGGGTAGAAACGAAATGTAAGGAAAGGAGGTACCCACCATCAACAGAGTGTCGCATTCCTCCATCACGTCCTGAGACGGCTTAGTGCCAATTAAACCAATTCCACCAGTAGTATATGGACTATGGTCTGGTACAGCCGCTTTGCCGAGCAACGCTTTCACGATTGGTGCCCCTAACTTTTCAGCTAGTTGTTCTAGCTCATCTGTTGCTTTCAAAGCACCGCGCCCTGCTAAAATTGCCACTCTCTTGCCCGCATTTAGCACCTCAACGGCACGCATCAGATCATCTTCACTAGGTAACTGAGCGCTATGGGCTCTAGTCGCTGAAGTGTGATGGGGAACATTCAGCATTGAAACCTTTTTTTTGTTAGCGTTCAGCTCTTGGAAATCGAGCGGAAAGTTGATGTGAGCAACACTACGGTAACTCAAAGCAGCACGGCAAGCTAAATCCGATATGGTTTCGACATGCTCTGGTCCCATCACGCGAGTGTTATAAACAGCGACATCCATAAACAGCTTGTCTAGGTCTACATCTTGCTGTGAATGAGTATTAATTAGGTCGTGATAATGGTGCCCAGTTATCGCTAGGACTGGCTGACCATCCATCTTGGCATCATAAAGACCATTGAGCAGATGGATGCCTCCTGGTCCTGATGTGGCTAGGCAAACACCAAGCTTACCTGTGTACTTAGCGTAAGCGCAAGCCATAAAAGCCGCCGCTTCTTCATGACGCACCTGGATAAAGCGAATTTTATCTTGGTGCTGACGCAGCGATTCCATAATGCCGTTGATACCATCACCAGGCAATCCAAAGACGGTATCGACACCCCAATCAATCAGGGTATTAATAAGAATATCAGCTGCTGTAATTGCCATTGTTAATTCTCCGATATTACTGCTGTTTGGACGCGATATTGTACGTAACGTTTTAGCTTGACTGCCACGCCTCGCCGTCTGGATACTCGTATTTGTCAAGGGATTCAGATTTCATCTGGATACTAAATCCAGGTTTTGTAGGTGGCATATAGTGTCCGTTTTTAACGGTTACTGGATCTAGAAAATTTTCGTGCAGGTGTTCGACGTATTCGATGCAGCGATTTTCCAGCGTGCCACTGACACAGATGTAGTCGAAGATCGATATATGTTGGTCATACTCGCACAGTCCCACCCCTCCAGCATGCGGACAAACAGGCAAGCCAAACTTTGCCGCAATTAGCAACACTGCCAGGACCTCGTTGACGCCGCCTAGGCGGCAGGTATCAACCTGACAAATGTGAATCCCGCCAGAGCAGATGAATTGCTTGAAGAGAATGCGATTCTGACATTGTTCGCCAGTAGCTAATTTGATGGGCGCAACCGCTTTGGCAATTTCTACGTAGCCTTGCACATCATCAGGGTTAGTTGGTTCCTCAATCCACCAAGGCTGAGACTTTGCTAATTGCTTGATATTGTTAATGGCTTCGCCGACTTCCCAAGCTTGGTTAGCATCCATCATGAGCTTACACTCATAACCGATCTCAGAGCGAATTAATTCTGCACGACGAATATCATCTTCTACGTTGCGCCCCACCTTAAGTTTGAAGTTCCTCCAGCCTTGACCGAGTGCTTCACGACAGAGCTGCCGCACCTTGTCATCGGAGTAGCCCTGCCAGCCAACAGATGAGTTATAGGCTGGGTAGCCATCACCTCGAAGCTGTTGCACGCGCTCACTGCGAGTAGAAACCTTTTTGTCAAGGAGTTCCTGTGCCTCTTGTTCCGTCAGTACATCAGTAATGTAGTGAAAATCGATACAGCGAATAATTTCTTCTGGCGACATATCGGCTAAGAGCTGCCAGAGGGGCTTACCCTCTACCTTGGCGTAGAGGTCCCACACAGCATTGACAACTGCCGCTGTAGCAAGATGGATGACACCTTTTTCAGGACCAAG
>JAFAVL010000324.1 GCA_019242465.1 Chroococcidiopsidaceae cyanobacterium CP_BM_RX_35
TGTCAAGATATGCTGAATGCCCAGCGGCGGTGGCGGCAGCAGCAACCACAGTCCGAATCGCTTGAATGTTGCGTCCACCCCGACCAAAAACTCGTCCTTTATCTTCACCTTCAAAGGCAACGCGAATCCATACTCGTGCTGTGTTAGAAGAGATTTCGCAATCCACTCTCAAGGAGTTTTGTGACTCTAGGAATGGTTGCAATAAAAACTGCACCAGTTGGGCATAGTCTGGTCCCGTAACTGATTGGGGATGAGAGACCTTACTCTGGATTGGCTGGGGCACTGAGCTGTTCGAAGACATTAGCTTTTTCGAGGATGCGACGCACAGTATCGGTAGGTTGGGCTCCCTGTTGGAGTCGCTTGACTAGTCCGGGTACATCTAGGTTAGTTTCGTCAGTTCTCGGATTGTAGAAGCCTAGTTCTTCTAAAGGGCGACCATCACGACGGGCGCTACTGTTCATGGCAACAATCCGGTAGCTCGCTTCCCGCTTTTTACCGTATCGCTTTAATCGAAGTTTGATCATCTTGAGGACTAATTCTCCTAATTTTTAGCTATCAGATATCGCTTTGAGGTTTTAGCTACTGAATTAATAATGATACCACTTACCAAGGGAGATGGGGAGAGCTAGAGGGTGCCGAAGCCTTTCTTTTTTTTGTCCTTTTTCTTAGCTTTCTTGTTGCTGCTGCCGGGAGCGTTTCGCCAACCGGGTTGTGAGGAATGATTCCCGCTAGCGAGGGGGTTTCCCATCCCTCCAAACATTCCTGGCATTCCGGGAAAGCCACCTTGCCCCATCTGCTGCATCATCGCTCGCATTCTCTGGAAATCGCTGACTAACTTGCTGACATCTACTTCTTTATAGCCAGCCCCACAAGCAATCCGCCGTCTGCGACTGGGCGAACTTGCCAACAGATCTGGATCGCGGCGCTCAGTAGGTGTCATTGAGTTAATCATTGCCTCGGAGCGCTTGAGTTGGGTTTCTCCCTGTTTGAGTTGGTCATCTGACAGCTTATTCATGCCTGGAAGCAGCTTCATGATGCCCCCTAAAGACCCCATATTTTTCAGCAGCCGCATCTGCTTCAAAAAGTCGGTAAAGTCAAACTTAGCTGTCAGGATTTTCTCCTGCATCTTCTCGGCATCAGCGAGATCAATCTCCTCTTGGGCTTTTTCTACTAGCGTCAGGACATCTCCCATGCCTAGAATCCGGGAAGCCACCCGGTCGGGGTAAAACGGTTGCAGTGCTTCTACCTTTTCCCCTACCCCAACAAATTTAATTGGCTGACCCGAAATTTGTCGTACTGATAGAGCTGCCCCGCCGCGACTATCGCCATCCATCTTGGTGAGAATGGCACCAGTAATGCCAATCTGTTCATGGAACGTGCGGGTCAGATTTGCTGCTTCCTGACCAGTCATCGCATCCACTACTAGCAGAGTTT
Organism: Chroococcidiopsidaceae cyanobacterium CP_BM_RX_35; assembly: GCA_019242465.1. The sequence goes on from JAFAVL010000324.1 coordinate 1,435, forward strand.
CCTGGGGTTGTACAGTCTGCTTAATCTGGGCTAACTCCGACATCATGTCTTGGTCAATCTGTAGGCGACCAGCGGTATCAATAATGACAGTATCAACACCCTCTGTCCTACCCCGTTCTACTCCAAGACGGGCAATTTCTACTGGATTGGCATCACTCCCTAATTCAAATACTGGCACCTCAATCTGCTTACCCAACGTTATCAGTTGGTCAATAGCTGCGGGACGATATACGTCTGTTGCCACCATTAGACAGCTACGATTTTGCTTACGTAGGTATAAAGCTAATTTAGCAGTGGCAGTGGTTTTCCCAGTTCCTTGTAACCCAGCCATCAATACAACTGTTGGAGGTTGCCCAACCTCAGCAAGGGGGACATTAGTTTCCCCCATCACCTGCACCAGCTCGTCATGGACAATCTTGATAAACTGCTGGTCAGGTCGCACTCCGGCAATCACCTCGGCTCCCTGCGCCTTAGCTTCTACCTCAGTCACAAAATCTTTGACCACCTGGAGATTAACATCGGCTTCCAAGAGGGCACGCCGCACTTCCCTCAAGGCATCTTGGATATTGGATTGGGAGATTTTATCTTGACCCCGCAGCTTTTTCCAGGCAGATTCTAAACGGTCAGAGAGTGCATCGAACATAATTTGTCGAATACTAAGGCGATGGTAATTTAGTTAGCAAACTTTTTGCCCTCTATCTACCAGCTTAGATCTTAAGAAGCGGGTTTGACCAAAGAGGCAGGGGGGCAGGGGGCAGGAGAGCAAGAAGAATGCGTTCTTTGTTACTCAGCTTTGCAAGGAAAATTTCTGTAAGGCTCTAGCTGCCTTCTGGCTTCAAAGGCAGAGCCTTAAATCAACTATTCCTAAAAACTTCTGCATGATAACAAAATCGAATAGTGTTTTTCTCCCTTGCTCTCCTGCCCCCTGCCCCCCTGCCTCTTTCTGAGCCTAAATTATTTTCTTCTGTCTTAGCTTATTGACTTCCCTGATCGCGCCATCAATACCACTGTTGCTATAGATAATGAACAACCGTTCTGCAGATAAGTAACTTAACACAGGGTTGCGGAACTGGTTGTTGTAAGTGGCTGTATCTGTAGAATTGTAGCCAAACTGGGAAGCGATCGTTTGCAGAATCACCTGATCGATAGTGACAGCCGGAATTGATAGCACAAAATCGGCGTCTGAGAGGTTATGCAGGGCGTACTCAGCCAGTAAGTTAGTTTGCGACGGCTTAGCCGCTGTGAGATCGAGGCTGCCGAGCTGGCGCACGGGGGGCAGGCGCAGATGGTTCTGGTTGTCCACAAATAAGTAACCCTGAGCTACAGGGTCGATCTGAGCCAGGATCGCAGCAGCACGCAACCAGTTAACCACTTTATACTCGTTACCTAGAGTAGGAGCGGAGTGGGCGGAGGCTTGAGTAATCACGAACTCAGGGGACAACCCACGCTTCATCGACTCGGCTAAACTGATGATGTGGTGTCCGCCAGTCTTGGAATTTCCAGATGCACCATAATTATCAGTTTGACCATTACCACCAAAGCTTAACTCCTGAAACTCAGTGCCGTCGCCATTCCACTGGAAGACGATTGGCTTAGCCCAATCATGCCAAATTGGAGCAGCAACAATGAGGTCATCGTTGATATAGATGTCTGCGGTTCGGTCGTTGTATGGTTTGATAATTGGTAGCCCATCGTAACGACTTTGACCGTAGATGCGGCGATAGTTACCAGCAAAACTTAGGTCACTTAGGTCATTAAATGCTTCATGCACTGGAAGTCCGCCTGGGTAGGCGTGGTGACTGTCGTTACCGCTTCCGGGGGAAGAGAAAAATGGTTGGGGAAGTTGGGGACAGTCACTGCCATCCTGTAGCACTGGCGGGAAAACCCCAGCAATGAGCCCACCGGGAAAAGTACTGTTGTCAGCTGTATCTACTAAGCCAGCCTGTGCCAATTGCTGCAAAAGCGCCTGCTTCTGGCTATCAGTTACCCCAGCTCTATGCTGGATGCAGGTTTTGGGGTTGTTAATTGCATCAAGTGTGGCATCTCTGAGATTGTCGGTTTGAATTTCGCTGGTTTGTTTCACCAGGAAGTCTAAGGCTGACTGTACCAGTGGTGACTTTTGAGCAAGACTAGTGGCAGTGGTATTGCCAGCCCCAGGTATAGTTTGGTTGATCACAGGGGGATCGCTGGCTCCCGCTCCCTTCTGGTCCTCCTGCGCCCCTAATGGTGTGACCAATAAAAGTAAGCTCAAGCCCAAACTTACGACCAAACTTACTAATAATAAATGACGAGGAATTTTCACTTTTGTCTGCTCCTAAAGAATACAGCTTCGCCTTTGATAGGCAACTGCGGGTATCATAGGAGGCTAAGGTTAACCCAGGTCTAAGAAACACTTATGATTCACTCTGAGCTATCGATCTCGATCGGCTCTAGATCCAAAGAATTCCTGGCAAGACACCTGCACCACATCGTAAAAGCCTAGCTCTTCGAGATGGGCTATCCACTCCTCTACACTCCCATCTAGCTCTAGTGTTCCCAATGCCCGCGCTGGTTCGGCCGTCCAAGGCACAACCCAAATAC
>JAFAVL010000394.1 GCA_019242465.1 Chroococcidiopsidaceae cyanobacterium CP_BM_RX_35
GAGCTGCATCTAGGCGTAAGCGGGTCACCATATGGACTGGATGAGGCATAAGGGCTGACCGACCAGAGGAGTTCGAGTGCCGCAAAACTGCTATCTGCCACAATCACAATCGCTCGTGGCGGAAACCAACGTCGGACTTGCCGCATCATCTGTCGTCCCCAATCAACCAATGTCTTATGGTAGTGACCTCGCTGTTGGTTATAGCGCTCAGACGGGGCTAACACAGTCAGAAACGGTAGTGCCCATACTCTTTGTGCCCAAGGGATTTCTACCAACAGCATCAAGCTTAACCATCTCAGTCCACTAGCTTTGACAAAATGTTCATGACTGGAGCGCACCGGATCGCGGTAGATCCCTCTGGCTCGAATTCGCTTACCTTGGCGGCGCTCAATCGTATCATCCAGTCCCATCACCAACACTCCAGTTGGGGCAAACGCTGTCACTAGCTGTTGTAGCAAGAGCCGACTGGCAGCTCGACTTGACCAAACCGCACGATTGAGTACTCTGTGATAATTTTGGAAGTGTTGCTCTTCACCCAACCCCACAGACCGTAATACAGCACTCACAGTTCGTTTCCCAGGTGTCAGAATCGCTCCTACCAACAGCAAAGAGCGCTGATTGCCATATCCGTTTGGAAAACAATGGGGCAAAGGCCATAATCAGACCAACGAACTCGAGCTTGTAGTGAGCGCATCTAGAGAACTGAGCACAAAATCATCAGTCTATCTCGCTGGCGCTAGTTCCTGCCCTTTAAATGGATAAAGTCGAGCTAAGTAGGTGTCAGGTGCATCGCAATGAAACAAGTGCGGGATCGGGTAGTCCACCCCAAGGGAACGAGCAAGAGCATGGTTTCGCTCTAGCAGTTTTCGCAGGGCAATGGAACCTAGGGATTCAACGCCGAGACCACCCGTATCGGCACTACCGTAAATGGAAAACATAAACGGGGTATCCTCCTCTACCCCTGCCCGGTGCTGGAGAGAAGCTCGTACACTTTCTGGAAAAGGCTCACCAGTGACTACGTATCTAAATTTTGTCAATGGGAGAGACTGGTTTAACTCCTCTGCCTTGAGGTGAAGATGAGCGATGGACGATGGACAGAGAAAAAGAACGATCTGTTCCACAAGAAAGTCAATTTTACCGCTCATCTCGATAATTTCATCGTGCTGGTTGCCGGGAGAGAAAACCCAGAAGGGATAAGGTGCATCTACTGCCATACTTTTTAAAGCCCAGGAGAAAACATCTCCTCCGAGCCAGCTCCCAAGGGCAAGTCCCACAATGGCTAGTGTTTTCTTCTGATGAACGGCAAACGTACCCTCCAGAAACGTCCTCAAGCTAGTAGGTGCAGCTCGGTTGTGTGACTTCATTTGAGGCCAGTAGCAGGGATGCCCGGACGAGCCGGAAGAACGAGACATTGTAAAAATTTCTTCACGCTCTTCTGCCAGCAGTTCCTGAAATGGATAAGCCAGAATGTAGAAGTTTTTGTCTGACTGTGGTAGCTGGTCAAACGGCTCTCCCACTTTAAATCCCCGTGTTTCCAGGTAATGCTTGTAAGCAGGTACAACTCGTCGGGCACGCTCAACCACTTTTTCCGCTGTCTCTTTCGAGCCTAGAGCATCGCGTTTGGGGTTTATCATACAGCTAGCTTTTTCATCCATTTTCCGTCGAGCAAATCTATCGACTGTTACAAGTGGTGATATTCTGCTAATTCCAATTTGCCTGTCTCATCAAACAAAAACCAGGGAAGATCGGGAAGTTAAAGCTTGAATTTAAGCATTTTGATTAGTAAGTCGGCGCTTGCCAACCCCGGAGCGCAAGGATAGATGCGATTGAATCCAAATACCATCAAATGCTAACTCCCTTAAAACCTTGAGAAGTTTGTGATTTTCCTGAAGCTAGCTGATAGATTGGCAAACCCGACCAACTTAAGTTTAAGGCAACCCTAAACTCCATCTCCATAGTCGTTGTTGGTGCAACCACTGCTGCTGTTGTTGCTCAGTCATTTCATTCCAGTTGTCCGGAACACTATATAGCTTTTTATACAATTCCGGGTTGTTCCGCCTGAGTTTTTCTACAGGATCTTCATCGCTACCTTTGTCCGGAGGATAGCAGCCGGAACCGCTGCAACAAGGTGCCGGACGATCGCAATCAGCTAAGAGTGTGTGTTGTCGCTGAAAGTTACGTTTTATAGAAGTTACCTGAGACCTTTCATCGGAGAGACTTTGTGAAGTGAAGCGTTGAGAAATGGTTGTAAGTGATGTGGTTTCTAGGGCATGAGCGGCAACCGAACCTGTAACTAAAACTAGCCCAACAATAGCAGGAGGAATGCTAAATTTACTCCAACACATGGTTAATTACCCTTGATAATTCAATGGTTGTATTATGTGATTTCTTTGCAGTTTTGCTACCAAAAAACTTGCTTTCAAGTTGGTACTATCCCAATAGGATTGGGACTTAGTAAAAGTTGGGGTATCCACCAGACCACTGAGATAATTTCATGGAAAGTGGTTGATTGGCTGCAAAAGCTGCGGGGGTTGACAATGCTAGTCGCATAACTGAGTCTTGTGAACCTCTATTTATCTGTCAGCCTAAAGCCAAAAACTTTTGGTTATGTTTTGCTTATTCTTCACAAAACTTTGCGTAATTGCTAGAACAAGCTAGCACAGAAATTTATTACGCTTCCACTGATGAATGGATAAAGTCGGGCTTAGAGCTGAATCGAAAAATATGAGGACACCATCAGCTTATGGTGAAGAGCTGATACCACAATCGATCGTCGCCTGGAACCTTACGAGGCATGCAGACATAGGCTTTCCATGCGCCGAAGATGACACCAAAGCCTCCACGGAACTGACAGGCGGTTTCACTGACGTAGATATTGCGCTTGGTCACTGTGTTAGCAGAGGCAGAACTAGCAAACGATAAGCTACCCACCGTAATAGCGACTAAGGTGGCAGTGCAAAGAACAGAAAGTTGTCTCCTAAACATTTAATTCTCCTCATACCTCAATAATTTGTGGATAGGTTGCTTGAGTTCACGAGTATGTTGGAAAGATTGAACATTGTGAACTTCTATTTGTCTTTCAGTTCAAGGCAAAAAATTTTTGCCACTTTGTTGTTTATTTGTTACAAGCCTTTACAAAATCTTCAAGATGAAAACCCATTGTCGTAGAGTCGGGATTGTCATCTTTAGCTGTTATATAAAACTTGCTGTTGTTTTGCCAAACTGTACTCACTATTCCTCTGAGTGGATACCAACTTTGGTCAGAATGGTTGATATACTCAAACAAGTATTAGAGGCGTGTTTTTACCAAAATGTCCCATCTCTGACTTTCATCTTGAAGCTAGGCTAATGAAAGTTAGATAACATAGAAACAACATTCTGCTTACACAACACTAACCCTTAATACACCTCCCTAGGGTTGACAAATGCTGTACAAACTGGTTCTCCATGTAATGGTTTTACACAGGCTCTAATGTCCTTGTCTTCAGGTCCCATGTTGCCAAAGTGATCTAGGTATCCAGGTAAAACGTTATCTTTACCGTATATATTACCAGTACGATCTTCAAGGTAATCGTATGCTAGATAATCACTTATAAGAAAATTACCAGAGGTCCTAGCCCAAGTGGAATTGC
>JAFAVL010000576.1 GCA_019242465.1 Chroococcidiopsidaceae cyanobacterium CP_BM_RX_35
GTGAAGCCAACCACAGAGGTATGCAACGACTGGTAGCGGTTGGGCTTAGGTAGACCAATATAGTCCTTGAATCGACCCGGAATCGGTCGAAAGGCATCGTGGATCACTGCTAAAGCCCGATAGCATTCCTCATTGGTCTTAACAATGATCCGCATAGCAGCAAGATCGTAAATTTCATGAAATTCCTTCTGTTGCCGCTGCATCTTCTGGTATATCCCGTAAAGATGCTTAGGTCGCCCACTGATATCAAGGTACTGAATTCCCGATTGCTCCAATCTTGCCTTTAAAATTTCCTGGACCTTGTCTAGTCTTGCCTCCCGGTCCGTCCGCTTTTCTGCTACCAAAGACTGAATCTGACGATACTGCTCCGGTTCTAAGTATTTAAACGCTAAATCTTCTAGTTCCCATTTAAGCCGTCCAATCCCTAAACGGTTAGCGAGCGGAGCGAAAATTTCTCGCGTTTCCAGGGCAATCCGACGACGTTTTTCATCGGCTAAATGTTCGAGAGTTCGCATGTTGTGCAGTCTGTCTGCCAGCTTCACGACAATTACGCGAATATCACGCGCCATCGCTAGAAACATCCGACGAAAGTTTTCGGCTTGGCGTTCAGTCTTACTAGAGAAGTTTTCGGAAAACTTAGAAAGCTTAGTAACACCCTCCACTAACTGCCGAACTTCTGAACCGAACCGCTGTTCAATTTCTTCAGGCGTGACTGGTGTATCCTCAACGACATCATGCAGGAGCCCCGCCGCGATCATCGCACCACTGCCTCCTAGATCTCGCAACAAGCCAGCGACAGCAACGGGATGACAGATGTAAGGTTCTCCTGATTTCCGATACTGACCACGATGCAACTCATAGGCAAATTCAAACGCTCCAACAATTACCCGCCGATCGGCAGCCAAGCGGTCTAAAGCAACCGCTTCACTCTCTGGCAATGACTCATTTAGATAGTTCTGTAACCAGTCGGGGACTGTAATATTCAGGGGTATAGTCGGAGCGAGGACGTTCATGGGATCGGGCTTCCAGTACTCTACTTAATTTGTCTCTTGGGATCGACCATACTCGCTGGTGGTAAGATTGCCACTCAGGCGTCAATGGACATGTATGGTTGAGATTCTGCTCTCATTGACTAAGGAGCGGATGAGAAAGAAGTGATTCAAAAGCGGGACGATGGAAACAAAACTTCCTACTAGCTTTGGGCTATAAATTCACCGTCAGCTATCAAATCGCCTCGCTGCTTTATTAAAAATTCTTTATATTAAGTAGATTGTATCCTAAGAGTCTGCTAAATGTTGCCCGAAATTCATCGCCAACGCTATCTAGAATTGAAGCAAGTGCTAGAGCAGATGCAACAGACAGTAGCGATGCCATTGCTGGAACTACCCAGGATACAGAAGAATTTGCTGTATCTCCAGCAATTTTTTCAGCAGATTATTGTGAGTTTGAACATTAATGATTTAGAGCCAGCGGATGAGGCACGGGTACAGTCCTATCAGACCGAGATGAGTAAGCAGCTACATCTGTTAGGGATGGACGTGGTGTTTCTGCAAGCAGCGCGGCAGTCTGAGACAATACAGCAACGACAGACGCAAATACGCGATCGCCTTCAGACTCTTATTGGGTATTGTGAGGCTCTTTTGGAAGGGGAGTAGAGGAGTACTCCCTTACTCCCTGTGCGCAGCGCCCTAGGTGTCCTTTTTGTCAAACTTTAGAGAGGCAGAATTCATGCAGTAGCGCAAACCAGTAGGTGCTGGACCATCGTTGAATACGTGACCGAGGTGGGCATCACACTCAGCGCACACGACTTCTGTCCGGCGCATGAACAAGCCATTATCATCTTCAAGTTTGACATTCTCTTGGCTGATCGGCGCATAAAAACTAGGCCAGCCTGTACCTGAGTCATATTTGGTTTCAGAACTAAATAGTTCCTTACCACAGCACACGCATTGATAAGTTCCCTGCTCTTTGTGGTTATGGTATTCTCCTGTAAAGGCTCTTTCTGTTCCCTTCTTCCTTGTCACCTGGAACTGCTCTGGTGTAAGCTGTTGCTTCCATTCTGACTCAGTTTTTTGTACTTTATTACTCATGACTCGAAACTCCTTGTTCCCAATATTTCAGTAGCTAGTAGTCACTTGCCAGGTGAACTACCTCTTAAATGAACCTAGTGCTTAACTATTCGATCCTAAGATCACTCCGGGTGTTCTCACAGGTGTAGATTACCGTTATCCACTACTGAACGCCCCGCAGCTTACGGGTATTCTCGACTAGACTTTGAGCAAATTGATCGAAGCGTTGCGAGAGTTTTTCGTCCAGTATCTTCCCGCTGGAGTCAAAGGCTTTCCAGGCTTGACCAATAGCAATCTGTTCTGGAATTACCCAAGCATGTACCCAACGCATAATTAGCCGTAGGTCATTGAGGGCATTACTATTGGGCTGACCACCAAGGACACTAATAAGACCCACGACTTTGCTGTCAAGCTGTTCAAAACCCATCAGATCTAGAGCATTTTTCAGGACACCGCTAACACTGCCGTGATACTCTGGCGTTGTCAGAATTAGACCATCTGCCTGCTTAACAGCGTCGCGCAACCGCTCTACATCTGGATAACCTGGGTATTCGTCTTCACCATTGCAGAAAGGTAAGTGCATCTGCCGTAGATCTAAAGTTTCTACTTCTGCTCCCAGTGCTTCTACCCGTTGAATCGCTAGACTCAGAGCTAGTTGGCTGTGAGAAGCAGGTCGTAAACTTCCACCAATTCCAGTAATTCTAACCATAGAAATGTGTTCTCTTGTCGAAAAAGGTACATTAGCCTCAGTAATTAGCTAAATTCAGTCATTCATTATTGATAAGCGGAATCAGTATGACTAGGATTAGTATAACGATTAGAAAAGACTACCGTCAACGAACAAAGGACCCCGTGACAAAGCGGCGGAGCGCAGCTTGACTTCGTCAAATTGAAGTTCATCGAAACAAAGAAAGCATCTGTCTTAGAACGTAAGCTTTGCCGTCTCCTTACCACCTCATCTTTCCAAGCCGCTACATACGCTTCACTGCGCCTGCAATAGAGCGCAAACGCCTCATCTTTTTAGCAGGGAAGGGAAGTTACACTAGGAATGGAAGTTTTTTCAACTCTTGGCCTTTAGACCAAATTTTAAGAGCGCTAACACACTCGTAAAGTCGGGCCAAGGCAGCAGACAAAGGGCAACAGAAAATGAGAGGCTCCGGAAAGAAGGCATCAATGAGGCAGCAACCAGCAAGCGGAAAGGCTTTTACTGGGGCGATCGCAGCAGGTTGGCTACTTTTACAGTCATTAGCTGTAGTCACCCCAGCTCTAGCAGCAAAGGAGAACAATAAATCGCTAACCTATGGTGAGTTATTGCAGAAAATTGACCGTGGTCAAGTCGCCCAGGTGAAGATAGATGAAGCTCAAGGGGTAGCTCAGGTACAACTCAAGGAGAAACCCAACGAATCACAGTCGGTAGTACTGCTAGATCAAAACCCAGAGCTAATCAGAGACATGCGCGACCACCACGTAGTGTTTGAAGAGGTTAGGTCTTCTGCCGAAAGCCAAGCTATTTTAGGAATTTTGATCAATTTACTCTGGATTTTGCCTTTACTTGCTTTATTTCTATTGTTTTTACGTCGCTCTAGCAACGCTTCCTCGCAAGCACTCAACTTCGGTAAATCTCGGGCTCGCTTCCAGATGGAAGCCAAAACAGGTGTGACCTTCAGTGACGTAGCAGGGATAGACGAAGCTAAAGAAGAACTGCAAGAAGTTGTCACTTTCCTCAAACAACCCGAACGCTTTACTGCTATTGGGGCCAAGATTCCTAAAGGTGTCCTCCTCGTCGGCTCCCCCGGTACTGGCAAAACTCTGCTAGCTAGAGCAATTGCGGGTGAAGCAGGAGTTCCCTTTTTCAGCATCTCCGGTTCCGAATTCGTTGAGATGTTCGTTGGCGTCGGTGCTTCTCGCGTGCGCGATCTGTTCAAAAAAGCGAAAGAAAATGCTCCCTGCCTCATCTTCATTGATGAAATTGATGCTGTTGGTCGCCAGCGAGGTGCAGGCATTGGTGGCGGCAACGACGAAAGAGAACAAACCCTCAACCAGTTGTTAACCGAGATGGACGGGTTTGAGGGTAATACTGGCATCATTATTATCGCTGCGACTAACCGACCTGATGTTCTCGACTCTGCCCTGCTACGTCCTGGAAGATTTGATCGGCAAGTGATTGTTGATTCTCCAGACCTCAAAGGACGACTGGAAATTTTAAAAGTCCACGCCCGCAATAAGAAAATTGATACCTCAGTTTCACTAGAAGTGGTAGCGCGGCGTACCCCTGGATTTACTGGTGCGGACCTAGCTAATCTACTGAATGAAGCAGCAATTTTGACAGCAAGGCGTCATAAAGACGCTGTTACCATGCTGGAAATCGACGCTGCGGTTGACCGGGTGGTAGCTGGGATGGAAGGCACCCCCTTGGTAGACAGCAAGAACAAGCGGTTAATTGCCTACCACGAAGTCGGACACGCTTTACTCGCTACCCTACTTAAAGAGCATGATCCGGTGCAGAAAGTTACCCTCGTACCACGGGGACAAGCACGGGGATTGACTTGGTTTACTCCTAATGAAGAGCAAGGATTAGTTTCCCGCTCTCAACTCAAATCTCGGATCACATCGACTTTAGGTGGTCGGGCAGCAGAGGACATCGTCTTTGGTAAGGGGGAAGTTACCACAGGTGCAGGTAACGACCTGCAACAGATAACGGGGCTAGCACGACAGATGGTAACCAAGTTTGGCATGTCTGAGCTAGGACCAGTATCGTTGGAAAACCAGCAAGGAGAGGTATTTTTAGGGCGGGATTGGATGACGAAATCGGAGTATTCGGAAGAAATTGCGGCGCAAATTGATGCTCAGGTTAGAGAGATTATTAGCGAATGTTACCAGCAGGCAAAGCAGCTCTTGCAGGAAAATCGCATTTTGATGGACCGTCTAGTGGATCTGTTGTCAGAGCAAGAGACGATTGAGGGAGACCGATTCCGGCAAATTGTAGCTGAATATAACCAGCTTCCTGAACAAGAGCTGGCGGCTTCTTGCTAGTCTCCTGAATCCCCAGTTGTTCGTGACGCTTGAATTGTGACGGTAGCCTGTGCCTGACTAACTGCTGCACGCCGGCTACTGGCGGATTGCTGAGAATACATTGCCCGGAGAACTAAAGCTGGGTCTACATAGTTATTGTCATACTTCAGCGCCCAATGTAGGTGGGGACCAGTAGTGTGTCCAGTCATCCCAACTCGACCAATTCGAGTACCAGCTGCAACTTGCTGACCTTCCCACATTTGAATGCCGCCTTCTCGATCAATCAAATAGCGATGACCATCTGTCGTTTCGACATGCCCTTCCATATGGCAATAAGTGTGCTGCCAATTTCCAGATTGGATCACAATATAGGTGCCGCAAGCGCTACCATCAGAGACTTTCGCTACTGTACCTGTCCACCAATTTCGGATGTAGCTACCCTCTGGAGCAGCCATATCTAAACCCCGATGAAATTCCCAGGTTGAGCCAAAGTGGCGATAGCCAAAGGGGGAAGTGTAGGCTTGAAATTTTTCCACAGGGAATGAAGCTTGACTCCAAGCGTTGCCTTGCGCTACTTTCACCTCAACTGCCAGAGCCTTTATTGTTTGTTGCTGCCCTACGAAAGTTGGCACACTTGCCAGGCTCAGTCCGATTAAAAATAGGGTGCGTTTAGCAAGGTTAAATCTTAGTTTCAGCTTACTCTCGGAGATAGACGCTGGCTTCATACTCAATCCTTTTTATTCCTTCACTAAAATACTTGCAGCAATCTTTGTTCGAGACTCTGGCACCACACAAGCTATAAAGCCAGTATTGTGGGGCTATTCAGTTTACTGCGCAATATCTTACTTCAGGTTGATGCTATGTCAAAAGGATGTTAGTAATACGATTTAGCTATATTTTTCTATACCGTTTAAGTTAATTAGTCCAGATAGCTTGAATCTCAAGGCTCATGGCATGCAGTTTTAATGTCGTGCTACGATGTGAAAATTTATTAAGTCAACCCAGCTCTATCAGAGATATCAAATTCTCGTACTATTATGTTGAATGAAATTTTTCCGTTTCGGTTGGCGCTGGATGCTACAGTGATCGCGGGAGCGAGTTTATGGTCTTTAGCCTTATATCTAGGTTTCACGCCAGTTAGTGACTGGCTCATGCAGCAGCTCAATCGCTGGTTTCAATTTGCAGAGCAATCGCTGTATATGAGCAAACAAGAGTTTGAAAGAACTCGTAAGGGTAGAGAAGCTCAAAATGCTTTTTACGCCTCGCTGTTCAGCATTGTGCCGTTTCTGGCGCTAGGAGGCTTGTGCAACTATGGTGTTGAACTCAGCTTGGGTCGGAGCTGGGCGATCAGCATGGGCTTACTTGCCTGTGTGGTTTGTGGGGTCTATGAACTGGGGCGTCGGGATGGTCAGTCTTCAAAGTAGCAGTTAGCTGTCAGCTAGTTACTAATGTTTTCCGCTGAGGAACTCCTTACCGTTAAACGCTTTGCAGTTGTTCATCTATAGTGCGGCTGCTATAAAATACTTGCTAATCACTTGCCATCAAACTCTTCCAGATTTGTGAAGTTTTCGCAATGAACTGGTGAGCTAGTACTTCTAATTTAGTCAACTAGTGCAAAGAAATATTGCAACTTGTTTATCGAATTGTGTCAGATAAAAGATAAAACTCGGATCTGGTAAGCATTTTCTGGTAAAAATACGCATACGTCTTATTGATACAGCGTGGGCAAAGCCTTAAGTTGGTAGCCTACTTTAGCATTGGAGTTTTACGTATGTTCACTCACGTCAAGTCCACCATTAGACACATTGCCCCAAAAGACTTGCAGGGTCGAGCGCTTATTAAGGTGGTCTATGTCGTGCTGGAGTCCCAGTATCAGAGTGCACTCTCTCAAGCTGTAAGCTCGATTAACCAGAACCACCCATCCTTGGCAATTGAAATCAGCGGCTATCTGATTGAAGAACTCCGCGACCCAGAAAACTACGAGGACTTCAAACGTGATGTTGCCAATGCCAATATATTTATCGCTTCACTCATTTTCATTGAAGATTTAGCAGAAAAAGTTGTGGCAGCTGTGGAGCCGCAGCGGGCTCACTTAGATGCGGCAGTGGTATTCCCTTCCATGCCCCAAGTCATGCGTTTGAACAAAATGGGTAGCTTCTCAATGGCGCAACTAGGTCAATCCAAGAGTGCGCTTGCCCAGTTTATGCGTAAGCGTCGAGAGAAATCCGGGTCCTCCTTCCAGGATGGAATGCTGAAGCTGCTGCAAACCCTGCCCAAAGTGCTGAAGTACCTACCGATGGACAAAGCACAGGATGCCCGTAACTTTATGCTCAGCTTCCAGTATTGGCTGGGGGGTTCGCCGGAGAACCTAGAAAACTTTCTACTGATGCTGGCAGATAAATACGTTCCTTCCCTACATCAGAAGCTCCAGTTCCAAGACCCTGTCACCTATCCTGACATGGGCATTTGGCACCCGTTGGCTCCTCACATGTTCGAGGATGTTAAGGAATACCTCAACTGGTACAGCGGTCGCAAGGATATCCCCACCGATTTAAAAGACCCACTAGCTCCTTGTGTTGGTTTGGTACTGCAACGCACGCACTTAGTCACTGCTGATGATGCTCATTATGTAGCAATAGTGCAGGAACTAGAAGCTAGAGGGGCACGGGTAATTCCCGTCTTTGCTGGGGGACTAGACTTCTCGAAGCCAGTGGAGGCTTATTTCTGGCTCAAGACACTATCGCCCCATCTCCCGATGCCCCTTGTGGATGTGGTCATTTCCCTCACTGGCTTCGCCCTAGTAGGTGGTCCAGCTAGGCAAGACCATCCCAAGGCAATTGACGCGCTCAAGCGCCTCAATCGTCCCTACATGGTAGCGTTACCTCTGGTGTTCCAAACAACGGAAGAATGGCAGAATAGCGATTTAGGACTGCATCCGATTCAAGTCGCACTGCAAATTGCCATCCCGGAACTAGATGGAGCAATTGAGCCGATTATTTTATCAGGGCGAGATGGGGCAACAGGGAAAGCGATCGCCCTGCAAGACCGGATTGAAGCCATAGCACAACGCGCACTTAAGTGGGCGAACCTGCGTCATAAACCAAAATTTCAGAAGAAAATTGCCATTACAGTCTTCAGTTTCCCTCCCGATAAAGGCAACGTTGGCACCGCAGCATATCTAGATGTGTTCGGCTCCATCTACGAAGTCATGCAAGCTTTACAACGGAATGGTTACGAGGTGCAAGATTTACCCACCTCAGCTGCCGCACTGATGCAAGAAGTGATCCACGATGCCCAGGCTCAATACAGCAGTCCAGAACTCAATATTGCCTACCATATGTCAGTGCCGGAGTACGAAAATCTCACACCCTACTCGGAACGGTTGGAGGAAAGTTGGGGACCACCGCCTGGTCATCTCAACAGCGATGGGCAAAATCTGCTGATTTACGGCAAACACTTCGGCAACGTGTTTATTGGCGTTCAGCCCACATTCGGTTACGAGGGTGACCCGATGCGGCTCTTGTTCTCTCGCTCTGCTAGCCCCCATCACGGTTTTGCCGCTTACTATACCTACTTAGAACGCATCTGGAAAGCCGACGCCGTATTGCACTTTGGCACTCATGGCTCATTGGAATTTATGCCAGGAAAGCAGATGGGAATGTCTGGGGAATGCTACCCAGATAATCTTATTGGTGCCATTCCTAATATTTACTACTACGCAGCAAATAATCCGAGTGAGGCGACGATTGCTAAGCGTCGTAGCTATGCCGAGACGATCAGTTATCTCACACCCCCCGCAGAGAATGCTGGACTGTACAAGGGTTTGAAGGAACTGAGTGAGTTGATTGCGTCATATCAAACCCTGAAAGATAGTGGGCGGGGTATTCCCATCGTTAACACCATCATGGACAAATGCCGGATGGTAAATCTGGATAAGGATATTAGCTTGCCAGAACAGGATGCCAAGGATCTGACAGGGAATGAGCGGGATACCATCGTTGGTATGGTCTATCGCAAGTTGATGGAAATTGAGTCGCGGCTGCTGCCTTGTGGGTTGCACGTGATTGGGAAACCTCCAACGGCTGAAGAAGCGATCGCCACCCTGGTTAACATTGCCAGCCTTGACCGTGGGGAGGAGGAAATTTTGAGCTTGCCCCGGATCATTTCCAGCAGTATTGGACGGGATATTGACGAGGTGTATCAAGCAAGCGACCGGGGCATCCTAGAAGATGTCCAACTCTTGCAAGACATCACCCACGCTACCCAAGTAGCGGTTGCCAGCATGGTCAAGGAGCAAACTGATGCCGATGGTCGTGTTTCTTTTGTCTCCAAGCTAAGCTTCTTGAAGGGCAAGAAAGAACCATGGATTGAGGCTCTACAGCAAGCAGGCTATTCCAAAGGTGATCCAGCTGCCCTGAAACCCCTATTTGAATACCTGGAATTCTGTTTACAGCAGATAGTGGCTGATAACGAGCTAGGTTCCTTACTCAAGGCTTTAGAAGGAGAGTATGTCCTTCCTGGTCCTGGCGGCGACCCCATCCGCAATCCTGACGTTTTGCCTACTGGCAAAAACATCCACGCCCTCGACCCCCAATCTATCCCAACAGCCGCTGCCGTACTTGCAGCCAAAATCGTTGTTGATCGACTTTTGGCTCGCCAACGAGCCGAGAATAATGGCAAATGGCCTGAAACCATTGCCTGTGTCCTGTGGGGGACAGACAATATCAAGACCTATGGTGAGTCCTTAGCTCAAGTGATGTGGATGTTAGGTGTTCGCCCAGTGCCCGATAGCCTAGGTCGGGTGAACAAGCTGGAACTGATTCCTCTGCAAGAGCTGGGACGACCCAGAATTGATGTCGTCGTCAATTGTTCTGGTGTCTTTCGGGACCTGTTCATCAACCAAATGAACCTACTCGACCAAGCCGTAAAGATGGCTGCCGAGGCGGACGAACCGCCATCAATGAATTACGTGCGCCAGCATGCCTTACAGCAAGCTGAGGCAGTAGGTGTCAGCTTACGACAAGCAGCCACCCGCGTCTTCTCTAACGCTTCCGGTTCCTATGCCTCTAATATCAACTTGGCAGTAGAAAACAGCACTTGGGAAAGTGAAGCTGAGTTACAGGAAATGTACCTGACTCGCAAATCCTTTGCCTTCACCTCAGATAACCCAGGCACAATGGAGCAGTCTCGACAGATTTTTGAAACGACACTCAAAACTGTTGATGTCACTTTCCAGAATCTAGATTCTTCTGAGATCAGCCTCACAGATGTCAGCCATTACTTCGACTCTGACCCCACAAAAGTTGTTGCCAATCTGCGTGGGGATGGCAAAACACCAGCATCCTTTATTGCTGACACCACAACGGCAAATGCCCAAGTCCGCACTCTCTCAGAAACTGTACGTTTAGATGCCCGGACGAAGCTACTCAATCCCAAGTGGTATGAGGGAATGTTGAATCATGGCTACGAAGGCGT
>JAFAVL010000755.1 GCA_019242465.1 Chroococcidiopsidaceae cyanobacterium CP_BM_RX_35
AGAATTCAAAGTCTTGCCGTGGCGATGGATAGTGGAGCCAGTTGCGTGCGGGGGTTCCCCCCGTTGAGCAAACTGGCGTGGAGCGAACTCTGGCGCTTGTTAGTACGTGTCGTCAGTTGACCATTGATTATGAAGTGCTGCCTACCAATTCTGAAGCCTTCATCTATGCTGCCATGGTACGGCTCATGCTCGGGCGGCTAGCGTAACTATTTATACTTTCCAAACATCCTCTTATTTACGCTTCCTTTACGCTTCCGATTTATTAATAAACTTTACGAAAACCGAAATTCCGCACAAAAGAAAAGGCGTAACTTGAGAAGTATTTAGAAGCTAAAAATCATTGATTTTTCTAGCTTGCAGACAAATCCTACTTTAACAGATCTTTTAAATTAGATATGAATCAGCCTATTAGAAGTCGCGCCGTTGATAATAGCAATCTTGAGACCCCTGTCGGGCCAGCTTTCAAGCAGGTAGTCGTTATCGCTAGCACTGGCATCCCTGATGGACCAGAAACAAATCCCTTATCGACAGCAGATCCCACTGTCGATACACCCATCAACGGTGGGGTCGTGACCGCGAACGCTACAGTCACCAAAAATTACCTACAAATCGGTCTACAATTTAGAGTCCTTAAGCCAGTCAAGTTCTGTGGCTGTCGGTTGTGGTTACCTGCTGAAGAGATTGCCGTCTCAACACAAAAAACTGTATGGCTATGGGATTTAAAGAGGACAGCAAAAGCCGCAGATATTGTTACTCCCACTTTGGTTCAAGGTTGGAATCAAGTTCATCTCAAAGATGCCGATCAGATTGTCCTAGCTCCTGGTGATTATATTGTATCGACGGTGTTTCAGTCTGCTTACCCAGCACGGAACTACTTTTATCAAAGTGGTCCGATCGCGATCGGTGACTTTGCTCAAGCCATCATGGGAGTTTTCGATGATGCCAACAACAGACCGAATGGCGTCATTCCGACCATGACTTTTGAATCCACAAGCTATTACGTAGATGTCCTATTAAAATCGACCGGAGTGACTGTCTCGGTTAACGTTCATGAGCATGTCGAGAATTATCCGACATTTAAGGAAAATTTTCAGCTCGATCCTTCAATCACAAATTATCTGGTGAATTCCGCCTATCTGGATGACCGGGTAATAGCTTACACCGATAAAGAGAGTGTCAACGTCGGTGAAACGGTTAATATCCAAGGATCTGCTAAGATTCCTGGCAATGTGCAGATCGAGATTATTCGAGTGGGTTATTACGGTGGTCAAGGCGGAAAAGTCGTTGTTGATCCTGTAACCATACCGTTTACAGATCAAACCTCCGCAGAAACATTAACTGCTCCAGACGGAAACATTAACACACAGTCAGTAAAACGCTGCCAATGGAATACAGTCTACAGTTACACTGTTCCCACAGATGCCATTCCTGGCGTTTACTACATCCTGTTGACCTGCCTTGATGGCAGCAATGCTGGGGCGCAGAACTATGCATTTTTTGTGGTTCGCAACGATGCGATTGCTGGTGATATCCTAGTTAAAATTAACACCAATGCCTATGCTGCCTACAATCAGTACGGTGGCTTTAGCTTTTACATCCCTGGTGGTGACAATATCACTCCTAAGGTTTCAAAGGACAGACCAACTGGAAGCTGGTCAGGGATCAATAATGTTCAGCGTTGGGAACTTTGCACGATCTATTGGCTGGAGCGGATGGGCTATCGCGTTTCTTATTGCACTGATCAAGACGTATATGAGAAAGGCGAAGCGTATCTGAGCCAATTTAAAGTGCACCTGTCTTCTGGTCACGATGAGTATTGGACAAAAAAACAGTATAACGAGGTCTTCAATGCCGTTAATAATGAAGGCTTAAACCTTGTGCTGCTTTCGGCTAACGCTGCTTATTGGGTTGGTCGCTATGAGGATAACGATCGCACCTATTGCGTTTACAAAAATAGTGTTCATTGGTACGACCCCAACACTACATTAATTACCGATCCAAGCGGACCGACCTGTCGGCCTCGCGATAGTTTGTTGCTGAGGTCTCCTATTGAGAATCCAAACAATCGATACCCTGAAACAAAGCTGTGGGGTGTAGCGTACACAAATGATGAGCTCCCTCAAGGATTTGACTATTGCATCAATGCAAATCAAGTCGATACCTTTCCTCTACCCGCAAACGCCGTTTATTCGAGTCTAGAGGATCCGCTGTTTGAAGGCACTGGCTTCAAGGATGGCGACATCTTACCCAATTGTGCTGGGTATGAGCACGATCATATTGCCGTCAGTTGGATGCCTAATATCAAGGACGGCACTCAGTTTAGAATCCTCAATGAATGCGCCACTACAGATTCCTTACAACCGGGTGTCTTAGAGCCAAATTGGGGGGTTGATTGGCGACCAGATCCGGAACACGACGGCTGGGTGTGGACTGGCATCACTCAGGACAATTTTCCATCAGGTTGCGATCAGAAGCTATGGCTGGTTGGTCAGACGGTCTATTTCGAACGCCCTAATAGTGCTAAATGCTTCGCATCTGGACATATCAACACGCCTTGCTGTCTTGCGCCCTCTTACATGCGAGAAACCAATGCATCCGGGGCTCCGAAAGAATCTAATGCGTTCAGTCGATTATTGCAGAACGTTTTCACCTCGATGAACGTCTGGGGAGCCTACGGTCCGGTTGAGGTCATCGAAGGGACAAAACTCCCAGGTTTGATTGCAGAAAAGATAGCACTGGTACCGCATGTGCCAACAGCAGCTACCGCACAGAAACCGCATGTGCCAACAGCAGTTACCGCACGTTCATCGGGGAATGGAATTCTACGTGGCAGCTGTGCAGCGATAACTGAAGCGACTCACTACAAGTGGCAGTACAGCAAGGATAATGCGGCGTTTACGGGCGATCGGAGCACGATTACTAATACCGTGAAATGGTCTGCATTGGATGCAGGAAGCTATCATATTCGAGTTCAGGCAATTAATAGGGGAGGGGAAAGTGCGTACAGTGAGCCTAGTTTTACAGTCAATTTCACTCTCAGGGCGCAGGCACTATCCAAACTGAAAGTAGGTGTGACATTTACCCTAGGACCAACAGGAGAGACTCATTCTGAGTACAGATACGAAATCCTGGAAAGGAGGGCAGATGGTTCAATGGTAATCCTCGATGAAGCTAAACAGTTAAAACGCGAGTGGTCGGCTGAGATAGTAAATAGTTACTTGTTTGTGGATGTCGTAGAAGAATAGGGCATGGAGCAAAGGGAGCATAACAAATCAGGTTGTTTTGTAGTATAGGCCAGGTGAGATAAAAATTATTGAGAATAGTCAATGAAAAAAAGCCTTTTCAAAGCTGTTTTCTCAATAAGCAACCTTTAAATCAACAAAGTACTACAAATGTGACTAAATCAGTTCGATCTGTTACGCTCCCTATGCGAAGGAGACCATATGAAAAAGCTTATTCGCACGATCGCAATCATGCTGTTCACGGCGTTGCTGGCGATCAATCTGAACGTAGATTTTCAGTTACGAGTAGAGAAAGTGCTTGCCGCTTGCGACTCTCCTGCTAACGCGATTGTCGCTGAGAACTGTCTGGAGGGCAATTCAGACTGGGACATCAGCGGTGATGGTGACCCAAGCATTCAGGGCTTCGCCACTGATATCAGTTTCCAACCAGGGGAAACAGTTTCCTTCAAGGTTAAGACCGACGCTACCAGTTACCGCCTTGACATCTACCGACTAGGCTACTACGGCGGCGCGGGTGCTCGTTATGTGGAAACTGTTCAACCTTTGCCACCTTTGCCACAAACCCAAGACAACTGCTTACTTGATGAAACAACTGAACTTGTAGATTGCGGTAACTGGGAAGTGTCTGCATCTTGGACTGTGCCGACGAACGCTACATCGGGGATTTACCTGGTGAAGCTTGTGCGCCCAGACACTGGGGGAGCTAGCCACATGGTCTTCATCGTCCGCAACGATAACAGCACATCTGACCTGCTATTCCAGACCTCTGATACCACCTGGCAGGCGTATAACATCTACGGCGACATATACGGCGACACAAACCTCTACACAGGAGGACCAGGTCCTAAAGGAGGTGCCTATAAAGTCAGCTACAACCGCCCGTTTAACACCCGTGTGTACGACGGCGCTACCGACTGGCTATTTAACGCGGAGTATCCACTGGTGCGATGGCTAGAGGCTAACGGCTACAACGTCAGCTACTTTACTGGTGTGGATAGCGATCGCCGTGGTGACTTGATCAAGAATCATAAGGTTTTCCTATCAGTTGGCCATGATGAGTATTGGTCCAAGCAACAGCGTGATAACGTTGAAGAGGCTCGAAATGCGGGTATCCATTTGGCATTCTTCAGCGGCAATGAAGTTTTCTGGAAGACCCGATGGGAAAACAGTATTGATAAGTCGAATATACCTTATCGCACGCTAGTCTCCTACAAAGAGACCCATGCTAATGCAGTAATTGATCCTGCTGAT
>JAFAVL010000801.1 GCA_019242465.1 Chroococcidiopsidaceae cyanobacterium CP_BM_RX_35
TAAGACCTTCAAAGCTGTCCACTTCTAAATTTGATAGATGTGACGTAGAGAGACGAATAAGATCTATCCGCTCTGGTACAGCAAACAGTGGCATTTTTTTGGGGTTCTGCATCACCACTACAATGACCTGCTCAAACAGCCGACAGCCACGTTCAATGATGTCGAGGTGACCGAGAGTAATAGGATCGAAGCTTCCAGGATAAATGGCAATCACGAAGAAAGGGAGTAGGTAGGGGGACTGATTTTAACCAAATGTTGAACCGTTCCAACCCCACATCGCACCCTTAGCATCAGCAAATTCAATATAGATGCGGTTTTTGGGTACACCGAGCGATTGGTTGATTTGTTGGCAAAACTCCTGACTCATTGCTTGTGTCTGCTCTGGCTTCATAGTGCCAATACTTTTGATTTCGATATAGCAGACTGGATCTGAAGTCCCAGCAAATGTCATCGGTATCTCAGGTTCAAAGGCTGTCATCACATAAGATTCCGGTTTGCCCAAATGCTTAGACAACTTAGCTGACAAGTTTTTGAGTAATGTCTCAGTTTCTGATTTCTCAGGAGCAGAGATAGAGGTTTGGACTTTAATGAGAGGCATAATCTTTCGTTTTCCCTTTAACCACCATACTGCCAACCAGTTGTTTCGAGTCGCAGTGATTCTCCTTCTCGGTGAACACCAGCAGCGATGACTTCACCGACGTATACAGTGTGGTCGCCTTGTGCTACTGTACCAACGACCTGACATTCAACATAACCCAAAGAGTCAGAAATGATGGGACAACCAGTTTCGCCTAGATAAAATTCCACATCCTCAAACCTATTATTACCAACCCGACGCTGTGGTTGAAAGAACTTTTGGGCTATGTGCTTCTGTTCTGCGTCCAAAAAGCTGATAGCAAACACCCCACTTGTCTTAATCATCTCATGGGATTTACTATCATGCTTGACACAATTTACGACCAAAGGGGGCTTAAACGAAGCCTGCATCAGCCAACTGACAGTAAAGCCGTTGACATCCCCACCATCCTTAACGCCACAAATGTATAAACCGTGGGGAATCTTCCGCAGTAAAGTTTTTTTTGCCTGTTCGTCTAACAAAATCTGATCTCCCTAACCATTGTTACATTTCGATGCTACCAGCGTTTCGTCTATTAAGCTCCCCCCCCTGCTGCCCCTAATCCCCAATGCCAGTCTCACGCCACTTGCTACAACGGGGGGGACTCCCGCAACGCAGTGGCTCCCCAAGTTGGGGAACCCACCCAATGCACTGGCTCCTCCGTGGGGAACCCGAGTTACCCTGCTCTCTTCCGAGGGCGAAACAGGTGACTGTGTTCAGGGTGGTATAGACGAGAACGCGCAGTAGTTACCTCTCCTAATGCTGGACTAATGACATAAAGCGTTGTACGGATTAGCTTCTCACTGCGAGTGACATCCGCCATTTCGTCAAGGCTGACAAGCAAAATCTTCTCATCAGACCAACCTAAACGGAAACAAATAGCCACTGGCGTTTCGGCTGGGTAGTATGTCAAAAGCTGGTCCTGGGCAGCTTCTACATGACGAGCGCTGAGGTAAAGGCAAAGGCTAGCTTGGTGTGCTGCTAAGCTGGCTAATTCCTCCCTTGCTGGCACCTCAGTTCGACCACTGACACGAGTCAGAATAATCGTCTGTACCAGTCCTGGCACAGTCAGCTCAACTTTGAGCTTAGCGGCGGCAGCTTGGAAAGCGCTAATACCCGGAATCACTTCAAACCAAACGTTCGCCTCGGCAAGAGCTTGCATTTGCTCCCCTGTGGCACTGTAGAGACTGGGGTCGCCAGATTGGAGCCGCACAACTGATTTTTGCGATCGCACCCTTTCAACCATCAGTGGCAGAATCTCTTCCAAAGTTTGATTGGCAGTACGGATGATTTCAGCATCTTGGCGACAAATATCCAAAATCTGCTGCGGCACTAATGAGTCGGCGAATAGAATTACATTCGCCTGAGCCAGCAGTTTCTGCGCTTTAACTGTCAATAAATCTGGGTCACCTGGTCCTGCCCCGACGATATAGACTCCTGGTGTTAGAGGCTGGTTGGTTAAATTCATCACTCGGTTAATTCTACCTCTTCCTGTTTGACTAGAGTTACATCAGGTAGGGAACGATGCCAGAGGTAAAGCCATCCCAACCCAGCTAATCCCAAAAAGATTTCTACTAAACTTACCACTTGAGCTATCCGCAATGGTCCTAGCATCAAGCTATCGGTGCGTAGACCTTCGATCCAAAAGCGACCGATGCTGTAGGTTACCATGTAAACTAAAGCTATTGTCCCCACCTTAAGCTGTGGTTTTTTCTTCAAACCCTGAAAAAATAGCACGAGCAGCAACCCAAATACCATGACATCCCACAGAGATTCATAAAGAAAAGTGGGATGGAAATAGGCATAATCAATGTATTCAATGGGACGACGGTTTTGAGGAATAAACAGTTTCCAAGGCAGATCAGTAGGACGTCCAAAAGCTTCAGAGTTAAAGAAGTTTCCCCAACGCCCAAGTGCCTGTCCCAAAATTAGTGAAGGGGACACTAAATCTGCTAGTTGCCAAAAGGAAACTCTCTTTATCTGGGCAAAGATTAAGGTAGCCAGGATACCTCCGATAATAGCTCCGTGAATGGCAATGCCACCTTGCCAAATGGCAAATATCAGCTTTGGATGGTTGGCATATTCTTTCCACTCGAAGAGGACATAATAAAGCCGAGCTGCTGGAATTGCCCCAACCACTAACCAAATTGATAGATCGCCCAGCAAGTCTGGATCTACATGGCGGCGTTTTGCTAAGTACTGGGAAAGGGTAACCCCAACTAACACTGCTGTAGCAATCAATAAGCCGTACCAGCGAATAGTTAGCGGTCCCAATTGTTTCAGAATTGGTCCTGGGGACTGAAAAACTAAAGGCAGTGTGGGAATGTCTATCACCATACAAGAATCCAGTAGACACAGGATTTATCTTAAGCCGCCTTGGGAGCTAAGAACAGGGTGGTGGGGAGAAAGTAGGTTAATGTCGTAGTATATCCGCTTTGATTTCCCTGGCATTTTGGTTTAACTCGTTATGGTCAGCATCACCCAAAATCAGATCCTAGAGCAGTATCAATCTGCTCGTGCCGCAAATCCTCTTTTGGGGGCAACTCTGGCAGAGTTAACCACTTGGGTGCAGCAACAAGGGCAACCCGCTTATCGGGGACGTCAGTTACACGAGTGGATTTATCAAAAGGGTGTACGACACTTTTCCGAAATTTCTGTCTTCCCTAAACGGTGGCGTTCTGCCCTTACAGATGTCGCGATTGGTCGTTCCAACCTCCACTACCGCTCTGTTGCCCCCGATAGCACAGTGAAATATCTGCTGCAATTGGCAGATAACCAAATTATTGAAACTGTCGGCATCCCTACCGAAAAGCGCTTAACTGTTTGTGTCTCTACCCAGGTAGGTTGCCCCATGGCGTGCACTTTCTGCGCCACGGGTAAGGGAGGCTTTAGCCGCAATGTTGCACGTCACGAAATTATCGATCAGGTGTTGACCGTCCAAGAAGACTTCCAACGACGTGTCAGTCACATAGTCTTTATGGGTATGGGAGAGCCATTACTGAATTTAGAAAATGTACTCCCAGCCATTCAATTGCTCAATCAAGATGTGGGCATTGGGCAGCGAAATATGACCCTCTCTACAGTTGGCATTCCTGGACGAATTATCGACTTGGCTCAACATCAATTACAAGTCACTCTCGCTGTCAGCCTCCATGCCTCTAATCAATCCTTACGAGAACAGCTTATTCCTAGTGCTTGTCGATATCCTTTAAAAGATCTACTAGCTGAATGCCGGGCATATGTGCTGGCGACAGGTCGCCGCGTTACTTTTGAATATATTTTGGTATCTGGAGTCAATGACTTACCAGAACAAGCAGCTGAATTAGCTCAGATGCTGCGTGGTTTTCAAAGTCACGTCAATTTAATTCCCTACAATCCAATTCGGGAGGCAGATTACCAACGCCCAACCTCCCGTTGTATTCAGGCTTTTGCTAACGTCCTGAAGCAGCAACAGATTGCTGTGAGCGTCCGTTATTCCCGTGGTTTAGAAGCTGATGCGGCTTGTGGACAACTCCGGGCAACGAAACCACAGCACTAGGGTAAATTCCAGGAGCGTAAGCCTCTATCACTTTACCAGTGCGCGAACAAGTGACCATCAGGTAATCGCAGCTGGGGCATTGTGTCCGAGTCAGTTGGCTGCTCAAGAGGTGATGTCGTTCAGCCTCGCTACCGCAGTTGGGACACCGAATTACTTGTATCGTCCTCATTGTGAAACCTCTTGATGCAATAAGCTTTTGGAAAAAGGCGAAGATTAAACTAGGAACCTTAATAAGTTCACAGAATTTTACAAAACGTAGTCAAAATATGCAGTTGAAAAACTACCGAAAATTGCCTCCCCAAGTATTCTTACTTAAATTATGTTCTGCTTTATAGGCAACGGCAATATAACTCTGGGCATAAAATATAAAAATTTTCTGCTATTTACCTTCGATTTCGATGATCCCCGCACTCAATCCTTCTAAAATCGTTGTTCTCAGCAAGTTTGGCTAAGCATCTGGCTGTAGTAACCTCTAGACGAGACCGGGTTGAGACTAAAACAGTGGTTACGATGATAGATATACCTAGTGGCTCTTAATTTTCGCTTAATAATCAACTGATATTTTAAGTTTGATTGATTTCTGTATACTTCGTGTTACAAAAGCTTTTCTTAAGCATTATTCAAACACTCTAGTCAATTCTTCATTCTGAAAATGACAGAAACATGTCAATAGAGTTAATTGTTCTAATTCATCAAAAATACCGTACGATTTGATAGTAAATTAAGCCTAGAACCGAGTTAAAGCTATGTTGAACTGCCTAGCAGAGGACTGTGCTTTAACTAATACAAGTCGTAAATTGGAATAACATGGATCGAATTGGAGAACTCAACCATCTAGTGGCGATGTTTGACCTAAACAACCACCCCTTCTACACGGCCTGGTCGAACGGAACGTTACCCCTTGAGAAACTGCAGCGATATGCTGTAGACTACGCTGAGTTGATTGGCACTATACCAGAGGGGTGGAGTCAGGCAGATGAACCGGACTACGCTGAAGAAGAGCGCTTTCACCACTCTCTGTGGAATCGATTTGTGGAGTCGCTCCAAGCCAACAGCAAGCCGCCTCTGACTCAGACAAAGACACTGGTAAACACCACGAGGAGTTTATTCTCTAGTCATCCAGAGTGTCTTGGGGCACTGTATGCCTTCGAGTCCCAGCAACCTCGGACCGCCCGTGCCAAGTTCGATGGTCTCGCAGCTCATTATCGCCACTTAGGAGATAACTCAAGCTGGAAATACTTTAATGTCCATGCTGATAACATAACGGAAGTGGAATTTCTCGCTGAGAAGCTCAACCAGCTTAATGAGGCAGACTACGCTCGTAGTCGCACTGCATGTGCAATGATGAGTACTGCCATGTGGCATGCTCTTGACGGGTATTGGTACACAACCGACCAGACTGAGCACTCTTTAGATTCTCTTGATGAATTAGCTTGAAGCAGGGCGTATCCATTCCTTCAGATAGATACTGAAGAAAGTAACACAATGTTTTTAACAATTAGGTTCTGGTTGTAACAGACACACAAGCTAGGTAATTAAATGTCTGACATTGTTGATACTGCCGTTAATGCTGGTTCATTCGGCACCCTAGTTGCTGCTGTCAAAGCTGCTGGTCTAGTTGAAACCCTGAAGGGTTCCGGTCCATTTACACTCTTTGCACCCAACGATGAAGCGTTTGCTAAGCTTCCTGCGGGCACTGTTGATTCACTGCTCAAAGACATCCCGAAGCTCAAGCAAATTCTCACCTATCATGTTGTCTCTGGCAAAGTGATGGCGGCTGATGTGGTGAAGCTAAAATCGGCCACTACGGTTCAAGGTTCAGATGTAAAAATTGACGCCTCCAAGGGTGTTAAGGTAAACGATTCCACTGTGACAACGCCAGATGTTGCCGCTGACAATGGAGTCATTCACATCATTGACACTGTGTTGATTCCTGCGTAATTAAACGCCTAAATAGCGTAATATTTCTGGGGTAGTGACAGACAAAGTTGCTACCCCAAAATCTGTTTAAGCGTGTTTTATTGCTTTTTGAGTAGTCTTTTAATGAAAAGCCAGTAGTATGCATCTAGACAAGATTGACCGTTTCATAGGTCCTTCGGCATAGCATACTACTAACCTGCTTTCGTATGTGGAGCCTCTACATAAGGGTTTAAGAATTTTTAGATGAGCTGCTTGAGCGTTTTGATTAATTCCTGTTCGTTGTAAGGTTTAGAAAAATAGACTGTTGCACCTAAATCCATAGCTAATTGGCGATGCTTCTCACTGCTGCGGGAAGTCAGCATCGCAATTGGTAACTGTTTAAAAGCCGGATCAGATTTGACTTTAGCTAGCAAGCCATAACCATTGAGGCGAGGCATATCAATGTCACAAACAATTGCTCTGACTGGCAATCCATTCGTGAGTTTTTCTAGAGCGTCTTGCCCATCTTTGGCTTGCTCTACCCGATAGCCAGCTTTTTCTAGAGTCAACGACAAAAAGCGGCGCACATTGATTGAGTCATCTACCACCAGGATAGTGTCTTTCTGGCTTGACGGTACGGAATTGATTGGGGATTTAGCCTCTGGTTCCCAGTCAGATGACTGCTTACAACTAGCAATATAGTGCAGCAAAGTTGGCACACTGACAATTGGTACAACCCGACCATTGCCTAGAATCGTACAACCACTAAAGCCAGAGGGCATGGCTATATTACCTTCAACCTGGCGGATAGCAACTTCCTGTTCGCCCCAGCATCGATCGACTTGTAGTCCTACTAATTCATTGTTATGAGCAAGCATTAGCACGGTTGGCGCACTGACACTCGGCATATCTTCAAAGTCAACCGTAGGCTGGGGACATTTAAACTTTAGCCAGTGACTTAGGCGAATCAGAGGTGCCATAGTTCCTGCCCAACTGATGACTTCCTTATCAGCAATTTTCAGAATCTGCTCTGGATTCAGTAACAGGACTTCTTCAATTGCATCAGTAGGAAATGCCATCAGCATCCGATTGCTCTCTACCAATAAGACTTGCGTGACTGAGAGAGTCAAGGGAACGCTAAGAGTGAAAGTTGTTCCTACTCCTTGCTGTGTCTCAACTTTAATATCGCCGCGAATTTGTCTCAGGTTGGTGCGAACGACATCTAGCCCCACACCTCGACCTGATAGAGTTGTCACCTGCTCAGCAGTGCTAAAACCTGGCTCAAAAATCAGGGTTAGAAGTTCTTCATCGCTAGCAGCAGCGATCGCCGTTGCATCGAGCCCCAACTGGTTAGCCTGCCGCCGAATTTTATCTAGAACAATACCACCACCATCATCTTTAACACAAATTAACGCCTGGTTGCCCCGAACAAGAGCACTAACTTCGATCGTCCCCTGTTCCGGTTTACCACAAGCCTGACGAGTTGCCG
>JAFAVL010000144.1 GCA_019242465.1 Chroococcidiopsidaceae cyanobacterium CP_BM_RX_35
ACCCTCAGCTGGAGGATAATAAGGCAATTGAGCAGGCTAAGTTAATTCTTTACTGCCGATACAATTCTGAACCTAAATTGAGCAAATTGATCCAGGCTAGCTCAAATCCTGCACCCAAAGTTGCCGTGGATGAATTTAGCATTCCTCATCAGCCCCAGTTGGCAGCGAATGGCAAGACAGTAAGCGCCCCTCAGCTCTGGTCAACTCTGCCAGATGGCATCAAGATGGCCAAGGCAATCGACCAGAGTTTGTCGCAACTAAAACCCCAGCATGCAGCACTCTATGCGGCAAATACGCAAAAACTGACGGATGAACTGGTTCAGCTCGATTCCTGGAGCCGAGCTGAAATTGCTTCACTGCCTGCCGCCCAACAGCAGTCACTCTCCGCTCGCGAGCTACTAGCCTACTTGCACCCGAGTCCCTGGCCAGATATTAACGCACAAGCCCGCTTGGCTAGAGTTCCAGTTCTGATGTATCACGACATTCTGCCAAAAAAACAAGTGTTCTTCGACGTGACTCCACAGGAGTTCGAACAACAACTGCGTTTGCTCCGAGAGCGGGATGTCACTCTAATTAGTCTCGACCAGCTTGTAACTCATCTGCGTACCGGACTCCCACTGCCGGGCAAGCCAGTCCTGCTGACCTTTGACGATGGCTATGAAAGCGCCTACAAGTATGTTTTCCCGCTGCTCAAACAGTACGGGTACCCCGCTGTTTTTTCAATTTATACCTTGAATGTCGGAAAAAATACTGGCAGAGATCACGTGACGTGGACTCAACTGCGGGAAATGGTAGCTAGCCCTTTAGTGACGATCGCTGCTCACAGCGTCACTCATCCAATGGATTTGAGGGCATTACCCACCAGTCAGCTACAGCTAGAAGTGATGGAGTCCAAACGCATACTAGAAGCACAGCTTGGTATTCCCATCCACTACTTTACTTATCCCTCAGGCAAGTACGATGAGCGGGTGACAGATTTGCTACGGCAGGCGGGGTATAAGGCGGCGCTAACGATGAATGACCTTGAGGACCGCTTTGCCGAACAATCAAAGGATTTGCTAGCAATTGACCGCATCGGTTCATTGGATTGGCAATCTGCGATCGCCAGAGCTTGGGGAGGACCAAAACTATCGAGTTAGTGGGAAAATTGCTTGACGACATCCACACCGATCCTTAGTGCCGCAGCCACCTGTTCAAGACTTAATCCCATATCCAACAATCGGGGAATGGCATCCCTTTGCATCTGCTCTGCTCTCTCTGCTCGTTCCCGTTCAACTTCTGCTCGTTCATCACCAATTAGCAATAGATTCCCTTGCTTGTCCCACCACCGTAACCACAACTGGGTTTGGTTTTGATAGCTACCCTGCCACAAACCCAGTTCCACCTCCAATGGCACGATTGGATAATGCCCTCGTTCATTAGCAGCTAGCACCTGGTAAATTCCATCCACTAATCGATACACCTCTAGCTTGCCATTGTTGATTTCGTAAATACCGTAGTAAGGCATGCGTATGATGCGTTCATACACCCAAAACTTTCCTGGTTTTGATACTTCCCCATCGGTGCGGGACAAAGGTGTTGTGTCTCGTTCTTCCGTGCTGTCTCCACTTGCAAACTCCAAGGCAATCATCGGTGCGATGAATTCTCGCCAAAGCACATAAGAGCGACGGATAAGACCGTCTAGCGTGGGCGGTACATTAGGCACATAAAACCAATCAGGGGCAATAGCACCTTTTTCGGGCGGGTCAGTCTCTCGCCAGTAGATACCGCAATCCTGTCCAATTGCATATTGCCCATCAGGATGGCGCTGCTGAAGAACCGGACCAATCGAGTCTGTGAGGATTAGGCTTTGAGGATGCTCTTGGAAGTTTTTCACAAACGTGCCGTCCGACTCTGGTAGCTGTGTGTGGTCGGGGAAGGGAGGGGGTAAAACAATAGGGGTAAAACTCTGAGTCATTGGCTTTCTCGGCGTTTCCTTTCTTAAGGTGGTCAGGAGTTATTACTACCGGAATTTGCTAAGTAGTCTTGATAGCCTAGTTTGTCTAACCTAACTTGTTTATCCATCACAGATTGGGCTAATGTTTGTCGATATTGTTGTACCTGCTCTAGTAATTCTGGTTGTTGGGTTGCCAGGATTTGGACGGCTAGCAAGCCAGCATTTTTGGCGTTGCCAATTGATACAGTTGCCACAGGAATACCGGCTGGCATCTGCACAATGGAGTAGAGAGAATCGACTCCCTGCAAATAACGGCTGGGGACTGGGACGCCAATGACAGGGAGTGGTGTCAAAGATGCCACCATACCTGGTAAATGGGCAGCTCCTCCAGCACCAGCAATAATAACCTTAAGACCGCGCTGATGGGCAGACTTAGAGTAATTTACCATCCGCTCTGGGGTACGGTGGGCTGAGACGATTGCCACCTCATATGGCACACCAAAATCAGCACAAATGGCGATCGCATCCTGCATAATAGGCAAATCGGAATCGCTGCCCATAATGATGCCGACTAGGGGTTGAAACATAGGATGTTGGATTACTGTACCAACTTGGATATTATCAACGCTCGACTACCAGGTTATATCGGCTTGCAACAAATCTGGATTGATGAAGGTCAGATTTCGCAAATTTTACCCATGGACACGGTTGGCAAACATGTGCCACACAGGGCTGTGCTGGATGTTGCAGGAGATTGGATTTCCTTAGGTGGCGTCGATTTGCAGATTAATGGGGCTTTAGGTTTGGCATTTACAGATCTGGAGGTGCATCATCTCGGCTTGCTACATAAGATCTGTCAATTCTTGTGGGAGCAGGGGGTGGATGCGTTTTTACCTACCCTTGTCACTACATCTAGAGAAAACATTCAGCGATCGCTGTCCGTCATCGCTAACTTTATTCAACATCAGGAGTCAACAACACCAATTGCCAAGATTTTAGGAGTCCATTTAGAAGGACCATTTTTGCAGCCCCAAAAGCGCGGTGCCCATCCAGCCGAGTATTTATTACCGCTGACAACTGACCAGTTAAAGCAGGTACTGGGTGACTACGCTAACGTTGTGAAAGTCATTACCCTAGCACCAGAGTTAGATCCATCTGGAAAAACAATAACCTACTTAAAATCGCTTGGCATCATAATCAGTCTTGGTCATTCCCACGCCACAGCCACCCAAGCGCAACAAGCATTTAAGCTAGGTGCTTCAATGGTGACACATGCTTTCAATGCGATGCCTGGACTGCATCACCGAGAACCAGGATTATTAGGAGCAGCCCTTGTCCATCCCAACGTCCAGTGTGGACTAATTGCCGACGGACAGCACGTTTGTCCTACCATGATGCAGCTATTATTACGAGCTAGCTGTTACGAGCAAGGAATTTTTCTAGTTAGTGATGCTCTAGCACCCTTGGGTTTACCAGATGGGGTTTATCCATGGGATAACCGTCAAATTGAAGTTAAACACGGCACAGCCCGCTTGCCAGATGGAACATTAGCTGGAACCACACGACCCTTGCTGGTAGGAGTACAGAATCTGGTGCGCTGGGGAATTTGTGAAGTCGAAAGTGCGATCGCCCTAGCAACCGTTACACCTCGGCGAGCACTTTGCCTTCCTGAAATTGCCCTCAATCAACCTGCTCATTTGTTGCGCTGGCATCTAGATAAATCGAGCAAAGAACTAACCTGGCAACGGTTAGGAGGTATTGTCAACTTAAGGGTCAACTGAGGATTTGCAGGAATAGAACCATGCAGTATCAAGTCTTTATCCAAAGTCCAGCCGCTCGGCGGTTTGTGGCATCAATCGTCGGGATGCCTGCATAACGGTGGAAGGCACGACTGAGGCAGAAGCGATCGTCAAGGTAAAAGCGGCTTTGGAGTTGTTGTTGGCAGGGGGAAAGGTTATCACGATTGAAGTGAATCCGGCTGAGCAGACTGATGAGTTAGCCATCCCAATGAAGTATGCCGGGATTTTTGCGGGCGATCCTACATTTGGGGATTGGATGGATAAGTTGGCAACCATCCGTCGGGAAGCTAACACGGCAGAAGCCGAGTGATAGTCCTATACATTTTGGATACTGATCATCCCAGTTTGTATGGACGGAATCACCCGCAAATCATCGAGCGCTTGAGGAAAAACCACGTGCAGCTAACAACAACGGCGATCAACGTTGAAGAACAGTTGCGGGGGCGACT
>JAFAVL010000252.1 GCA_019242465.1 Chroococcidiopsidaceae cyanobacterium CP_BM_RX_35
GCAATTACTAGTAAACCTTTGAAAGCGCCGTCTTGGTCAAATAATTGAGCTGTACGGAGTCGCTCTCGTTCCCCAATCAGAGTTATGGTTTCGAGTTCCTGTAAGCTACCTGTAGTTGTGTTGGTGATTTTGAAGTTAACTATGTCCTCACCATATTCCATTGCTTGCATAGTGGTTGTTTGGAAACGATCATCTGTAGTTTTGACTTGCACCTGATGCTCAATGGTGGGAATGACATCAAAACTATGGCTCATAGAGGTACCATCTCTAAAAGTATAAGTATTGGTAATAATCCATTTATTGTCAACTGCCTCAAATTGTTGAGCAATTTGATAATGCCGAATTTCCTGAAGCTCCTCATTCAAAACTTTAACAGTCCCTTCCCACCTACCGACGTTTCTACTCAATGCTTTGTAGTCTGATATGCTCAACATACGTTTTTCCTCTGAGATAGTTTTGTCTGGGTTTTGAAATTAACTCGATCTCGAACTGACCTCAAAAAGCATGTTGCCTTTATCGTGGTTCACCTGATAAAGCAAAAACACTATGCCGTAAGGTAGATTCATAAAAGCTAAAATCAAGCCACTAATGTAGGAAATAGTGAGGCCAGTAGGATAGATTGGGCTATACTTTATCTTGGAGCAATTCCAACAGTTGAGTTTCTGATAAACAAGTAATACCTAGCTGTTGCGCCTTTTCTAGCTTAGAGCCAGCCTCTTCCCCAACAACTAAATAGTCGGTTTTTTTGCTAACTGAATCTGTCATTTTGCCACCAGCTTTTTGAATTAGCGCTTTGGCGTCATCCCGCTTCAAACTAGGTAACGTACCAGTGATGACAAAGGTTTTGCCCCCCAAAGATTGATATCCTGAAGGTGTAGCTGCTACGTCCACCGTTGCTGCCAGTTGTAAACCAGCTGCTCGGAGGCGTTCAATTAAGGTTTGGTTAGCTGCAATGCGGAACCACTGGTACACAGACTGGGCAATCTCAGCCCCAATGCCGTAAACAGCAGCGATCGCGTCCGGTTCTGCCACAGCTAGTTGTTCTACTGTGACAAACTGCTGGGTTAAGCTGAGGGCATTCACGCTGCCAACATGACGAATTCCCAATCCATACAATACTCGCGACCAAGGTTGGGTTTTAGATTGAGCGATCGCCGCCACTAATTTCTCTGCAGACTTCTTCCCCATCCGCTCTAAAGATTCCAGTTGTTGGGGAGTTAAATCGTAAAGGTCAGCAACCGCATGCACAACTCCTCGCTCGACCAATTGTTGCACAAGTTTTTCCCCTATGCCATTAATATCTAATGCATCGCGGCTGACCCAATGCTGGAGTGTCGCTTTGAGGATAGCTGGACAAGAAGCATTAACACACCGTGTCACTGCCTCACCTGGTTGTCGCACCACTGACTGACTGCAAACTGGGCAATTGCCAGGCATTTGGAAGAGTTGAGTCCCCTCTGGGCGGAGTTCTGTCAAGACACGCACCACTTCTGGGATAATTTCACCCGCCTTACGAACGATCACTGTATCGCCAACTCGGATATCTAGCTCTTGTATGCGATCGCTGTTGTGTAACGTAGCGCGAGAAACAGTTGTCCCTGCCAACTGGACTGGGCGCATTTCTGCCAATGGTGTCAGCGCCCCTGTCCGTCCAACATTGATCGAAATGTTTTCCACCCGGGTAGGAGCCTCTTCAGCTGCGTACTTGAGTGCCACAGCCCAACGGGGAAACTTCTGCGTGAACCCCAATTCTGCTTGAAGTGCTGAAGAGTTGAGTTTCACCACTACCCCATCTGTCATATAGGGTAAATTCAACCGTTCAGTATCCCAATAGTCGTAATAAGCTGCCACTTCCGATAACGAGGTACAAAGTTTCCGATTCGGATTAACCCGAAATCCCATCTTTTGTAACAATTCCAGTGCTTCCCATTGGGTTATGGCAACACTTGCATCATCCCTACCTGGAATTTGCAGCGTGTAAGCAAAGAAATCTAGCCGCCGACGGGCTACAATCTGGGAATTTAATTGTCGCAAGGTACCAGCAGCGGCATTGCGAGGATTAGCAAATAACTGCTCCCCTGCTTGCGTCCGCTCCTGATTGATTTGCTGAAATACCTCCAGTGGCAAAAACGCCTCCCCGCGCACTTCGACTGAGGCAGGAGGGCGTTCTAAATTCAGCCGCAACGGGAGCGAACGAATTGTCCGCACATTTTGGGTAATGTCTTCTCCCGTCACCCCGTCACCCCTAGTTGCTCCCCTCACCAAAACTCCGTTTTCGTAACTTAGGGCTAAAGCCGAGCCGTCAATTTTCAGCTCACATACATACTCAACCAAGTTTAGTGTGCCTTGTGCAACTCGCTGCCAACGCTGCTGCCAAGTCTGCAAGTCATCAACATTGAAAGCATTTTCCAAGCTGTACAGAGGGATTTGGTGTTGGACTGAGCGAAATTGGGACGCTGGTTTCTCGCCCACACGCTGGGTAGGGCTATCGGGCACAATCAGTTCTGGATGCTGACTCTCTAGTTGTTGCAATTCCCGATATAGCTGATCGTAGACGGTATCCTCCATGATTGGCTCGTCAAGGACATAATAAGCATAGCTAGCTCTTTGCAAGAGTTGCCGTAGTTCCTGAACCCGCTGTTTAACTTCAGGCTCGCTCGATTTCACCAAATCCCTCTCCATCAAGCAGTTGGCGTTCCCCATCTTCAGTTTGTCTTTATCCAGTCACTAAAGACAAGTTGCAAGTCGCTCCATGTTGCATAACAAGCCCTGTTAAGGTAGGACGATGAGATGAAGACAAGGATGGAAAGCTTGCTGCATCAAGTTTATAGCACTTAGACCACTGTGTCATAATAGATAAAATACCATTATTGTTCTAAGAGTGCGATGCCCATGACTGAGTTGCTTGAGCGTGCGATCGCCCAGTTAAAAACTCTACTATTCAACACCTACATTGATGCGGGTGGCAACTTCATTGACACCTTGATGATTGTCAACTACTTGTAACTGCTTAACGGTACCGACGTCGCACGAATGTATTAAACGAGTTAGTTGCAAATGCAGTAGTCGGAGGTAGATTTCCATTTGGGACAGTTGAAGATCTACTAGCACTCATATTGTAAACTAGGCTAACTTCTGGGAGCTTTAGCAAACAAAGACTTCAGCAGTTCTTTACGGCTTAACGACCAAAATTTCCCAATGTTAAAAGTAAGCCAAATTACGCGTAGCGCTCACTCCAAGCTTCTTTGTATTTATAATTACCTTTCAGCTTAACATTCATCTCTATCTACAAGTATAAGAGTAGGAAAGTTAATAAGAGTATCTTTTTTAACAGGGTTTGATGTTAATCAATATTCTTGAGAAAGCTGGTTAAAAAAAATTGAGGAGCAGACACTATGAGGTACACAATTGTTACTGACACGTGCGAAGGCTTTGGCGATTGCATCGATGTCTGCCCCATTGCTTGCATTTACCCAGGTAAAGACAAGAACGCCAAAGATATATAGCTGCTGCTTAGTATAAAACTTCGCGACAAGGAGAAAAATACCGTGTTAAAAAAGCTTGATATCATCATTAATAAAATGCCACCCTCTGAATTTATTAAGGTGCCAACTAGTTCGAGAATGGCTACAACTTTCATTGCGAATCAGCCAGTTGCTTTAACAGCAAGTTGGCAATGGATTTTAGCAAAAATCAGTGAAGCTTTAATAGTGAGTGACAGCAAGGGAGTGTTCAAGCTATTGTTCTCAGATTTAGATTATGTAAAACTTAATTACAATGCTGTAGAGGATATACGTAGTTTGGTTAGACAATCAGTTGATGAAAATGCGCTCTCAACAACACAAGCTAAAATCGCTTTGCTTCGGGAATTTATGAGTGAATATTTAATTTATCCTCAAACTACCCGGTCGCGGCTCAATCGGATAATCAACGAGGTAAATTTTATTATCGAAAACCTCAAAAGTTTAGAAGTTGTTGGAGTTGGAGCCTTTATGCTCGCTTCAGGTTTTCACCTAGCGCTGCTTCAAGAAAAGGCTTCATCAGATCGAACAGAATGGAGTCATGTCAAACATCTGGCAACTGAATATAGTCAATACGCTGCAAGTGTGACTCCTAGATTATTTAGGCTATCTGTTGGTCGAATTGATAAAGTGTGTCAATGCATCAAGTGGGAACCTGAATCTGAAGGAGCAGAAGGAAGCACAAAGTATGAATGTCGTTATTCTGACGGAAAAGACATTCACCTGTTTCAAGCAATCAGCCCAGATGCAGCAATTGAATGCAATAAACACCGCTTAGAAATGTTTCAAACTGTTGTAAATAGAGTCAATCAGACTGCTGCCCAACCAGTACGAACAGCCCTCAAGCAATGGCGAAACATGGCAACAAGTATTTGAAACACTACCAACAAACCAAGGGAGCGTAACAAAAGAGTATTATGTTTTCCTATTCTAGGCTGCTGCTCCTAGGGCAAATAACACTGTTTCTGGTTGTGTTGCAAAAACAGGAGCAGTAGGTGGTAGGGTGAGAGATTGTGGTCGGAAAGCTCTCCTCTCCATGTTCAAATCCAACTCCTTCAAGTGGCGACACTAAGAACCGGGCTAGGTAAAGAAGTAAAACACTATCTACGACTTTTGAATGTTTTATCAGTACTTGTATAACTCATACGTAAGTAAAACATTTACTCAGACATGATCTTTAACGGCAGTATGTCAAGCTACTTCTCATCGACAATTGCCGATGACATTGTGATGACTCAAATTCTGGATAGCTTGCCTACTGACTGTGCTAGTCGAATTCTCTGTTGCTACATTAATGACGCTCACAGGATTAAGATTGCTCGCATAACAAATATTTCAAATTGGTACTTTGAGCGCGTTGTTTTTCCAGGAGAGAAGCTCTTGTTTGAAGCCCTACCAGAGGCTCAACTAGAAACTTATGTAACAAATTTTTCTACTGTTGCTCTAGTAGAGATTATTACTTGCGAGCACTTGGCTGTCAAAGATTCTCAAACTGATCAAAAGTGTATTGCTCAGTGGAGAGGAAATTTTGCGGATGAGCCAGATCAAAGCTTTAACATTGCAGAAAAATTCATTAACAAAGATAGTTTCTCTATTCACCTCCTCAAGGAGTCATAAGTGGCAGATACTGCTTTCAAGAAAAAGATTTTAGGAAAAACAACTCAGAAGGCATCTCACCAAAGGTCAAGTTTTACAAATGACACGCTGCCAAGTGAAGCAATCAACCCACCTACTGAGCAAAACTGCATCCCCAATCAAGGTGATCGAGGTCGAGTTATTGTTTTCATTGATGGAGCGAATCTATTTTATGCAGCTTCACAACTCAGCATTGAGATTGACTATGTCAAACTACTGGATTACTTAACGGCTAGAGATTGCCTAGTCCACGTATTTTTCTACACAGGATATGATCCGACGAACGAGAAGCAGCATGGATTTCTTCAATGGATGCGTTGTAATG
>JAFAVL010000054.1 GCA_019242465.1 Chroococcidiopsidaceae cyanobacterium CP_BM_RX_35
GACCATTGTTGCCAGCGTATGCGTTGGTTGTGGTTACCTTGAGGGTACCATCAGCGGAGACTTGCGCGATCGCCCTGTAGGTCGGAGTCGTTGTCACAGGGTTGCCCGGTTCGATGATGCCCGGCGTGTTGGAGTTTGATACGTCGAGCTGGTTGATTCCAGTGGCGTAACCCATGAAAGTCAAACCTGTATCGTTAGCCGTGAGATTCAACGACAGTTCCGATTTCGACGGGAAGCTGGTGGTAATAACGCTAGGATCGACAGGCAGCGTATTAACTTTCGTGCCAGACGTGGTGATCTGGTCGAGGAAAATTGGCGAAGTGACGCCAAAACTGGGATCGGGCGTGGCGTTGTTGAAAACGTTCGGATAGAGACCGTTCGCGATCGCTGGGTCATTGCTGCCTGGAAGCGTCTGACCTACAGTGACAGTATCTGCGGTGCCCTCATAAACGCTGCGCGAGACAACCAAGTCTCCTGGAACAAATGTGAAGTCCGCAGCGTAAACAGGGTAAGGGAGGTAGGTTGCAACAGCGGTGATCGTGACGACACCCAGATGAGAGGTCAATGTAAGGACCGACGCAAAGTTTCTTGAGCGTTGGGTTTTAAAAAAATGCTGCAGCAATTCGTTAGTTCTCCTTTTCTTTGGCAGACAGCCTATACCTGATGGAAATGGATGGTACAGAACGCGATATTGATGTTATCTTTCGTCTGTTGAGGCGTTATCTAAAAACTCACTAAAACCAAAATATCAGTATTAGGTTAAGAGTTTATAAAGAGTGCGTTAAAAAGACGTACCTTTAGAAGTGCGGCAACGCAACCCATATTAGTTCAGCACAACTCAACGCTTTGAAGATTTAAAAGAAGCGGCTATTGCTGTAGCAAAACCCTCAAATGAGCTATAGTCCTTTGCAAGAACTGAGACTTTCATACCTAGCTTTTCCGTATTGGCAGCTGTATAAGGTCCAAAACAAGCAATGGCACAATGATGGTAGTCGTTTTTAGAATTGACCATTTTCAAAAAGCTTTCTACTTCCGCAGTGCTACTGAACGCGATCACATCTATCTTGTCTTGACGAATGAGGTCTAATTCCACTCCGTAAAAATCTTTTGGCAAAGACCGCGTAGTATATGTAGGTACGCGAGTTACTTGCATTCCCAACCTCTGTAACCCCGTCACAAATTTCGGAATTACAGCTGGCTCAGATATACCTACAACTTCTGGTACAGGAACTAGTACTGTTTTTCCTTGAATATTTGAATGTTTAGATAATTCAGCCACAATTCCTTCTGGGCTGGGTTCTGTTGGAGTTAAATCAACTCTGCCACAGCAAAATGCCAGTCTTTCCGAGTCTTTTCCGATAGCACATAATTGACAATTCCTCAGCATGGATTTTGGCAAACCTAAAACAATCATTCGCTGAAAAAATGCATCAATTCCGTTTCTACTTGTAAAAGCAATCCAATCGAATTCGTCTACTCGTTGCAAAATATTATCTAACTCGGTGTAGTTTCCAAGCAAACAAGTTTCAATAGTTGGCATCAAGAGCGGGAGTCCGCCTTGATTGACGATGTGTTCAGACAGTCTAGAGGCATAGTTTCGTGGAGCTGTCACAATAATTCTTTTGCCGTACAGAGGCAATTGGGTAGACGGAGTTAGCAGGTTATAGTCTAAACTTGTGGACATTTTATGAAGAGATTAATTCAGCTACAGAATGCCACGGTCTAGGGTTGCTGGTTTTCGTGCGACTAGATCAATTAGTGCTGACATTCCATGATGCCCCGTACCTTCAGCGATCACATCATCGTGTTCGCGCAAGTGCAGGATAGTCATATCCGCAAAATATTCTTTGAGCAATGCTGCGGTATACATGTTTTCAGTCTGCGGCGGACCACCAGTTTTGTACGCGAGTTGCTCCTGCTGCTCTTCGGTACTCATCAATTCATCCTTTGGTTGTTACGGTCTTCATAACGGGTACGAGCTACTTCTACCTCGTACAGGTGAATCTCTGCCCATTCACATAGCCTGCACAGTGGTTCAATCAGTGTCTTACCCAGCTGCGTCAACGAATACTCAACCATTGGTGGAATCACAGGATACACCTTGCGCTCAACTAGCCCATCTCGCTCCAAATTTCTCAGAGTCTGAGTTAGCATCTTCTGCGACACGCCGCCGATCTCTCGCTGAAGTTCACTGTAGCGTTTTGTACCTTGTGAGAGTTGGTAGATGACAATTGCTGTCCACTTATTGGCAATCAGGGCAAGAACTTGCCGTGAGCCACAGTTGTTGTCAAGGACACTTGGTTTAGGATTACGTACCATAAAGTGTGTATACCACTTTATGGTGCCTACTTGTTGAATTGATTGTGTAACTGGCAGGATAATACTAAGGACGCTCGCATTATCCCTCTCGGCGGTCCGACAGGAGTAGCATTCATGAAACGAATTCTCGAACTAGTATCAAACGCTAATTTCGAGCCCGAAGGGAGACGAATCCTTGCCACTGCCCCTACCCCTGATGAACAGCTACTCGATGCTTATTCGCAAGCAGTCATTAATGTGGTTGAGAAAGTCAGCCCGGCAGTTGTCAATATTGACGTCCAACAGCGGGTTAGAAACAGACGCTCAAACAATCCCCGCTCGTCTCAAGAGGTTAGCGGCAATGGTTCCGGCTTTATCTTCACACGAGATGGTTACATTCTGACGAATAGCCATGTCGTGCATCATGCCACTAAGATTGAGGTGGCACTCTCGGATGGTCGCCGTTTTCCGGCAGAGATGATTGGGGAAGACCCAGATACAGATTTAGCAGTCATCAGGATTAATGCGCCCAACTTAGTAGCAGCTCGTTTAGGTGATTCACAATCTTTACGCGCAGGTCAATTGGCGATCGCCATCGGCAATCCTTACGGCTTCCAATATACTGTTACGACTGGAGTTGTGAGCGCCCTCGGACGCTCGTTCAGGTCAAGATCTGGTCGGTTAATAGATAACGTGATCCAAACTGATGCCGCGCTCAATCCTGGTAACTCAGGTGGACCCCTAGTAGCGTCTAATGGAGAAGTGATTGGCGTTAATACAGCCGTAATTCTATCAGCACAAGGGATCTGCTTTGCGATTCCGATCAACACAGCTAAGATGATTGTCGGTTCACTGATTAAAGACGGCAAGTATCAGCGCAGCTACATCGGTGTGGGCGGGCAAAATGTCGATCTCCCTCGCCGTTTAACCCGCTTCCATGACTTAGCGGTTGAAAGTGGCGTTCTCGCGATCTCGATTGAGAATGATAGCCCAGCCCAGAAAGCAGGTCTAGT
Source organism: Chroococcidiopsidaceae cyanobacterium CP_BM_RX_35 (assembly GCA_019242465.1). Next base: position 3,312 of record JAFAVL010000054.1, read on the forward strand.
GGTGGGAGATGTCATTATTGGGATGAATGACCAACCAATCGCTAACATTGATGATTTGCATAAAGTCTTGACAGACAAGCAGGTTGGGGTGCGATCACCATTGACTGTGCTGCGGCAAGCTGAAAAGCTGACGCTTGAAATAGTTCCAGTGGAATCTAGAGCCATAGAGGAGTAGCATTACTACCAAGACTGCATCTGCACGGAAACTGCGTAGTAGATCGAGTGGGTGGGAGGAGGAATAATATGGTATGCACGAAATACCCGCAGTGGTGGATTG
>JAFAVL010000384.1 GCA_019242465.1 Chroococcidiopsidaceae cyanobacterium CP_BM_RX_35
AATTTCTTGGAGCAGCGAACTCATAAGCTCAAATTCGGGTTGAATCGGACTGACACGTTATTGCTAAAGTGTTAACTAGCTTACCTATTGTTTGTCAATTCGTTCCGTATTGCCAGTTTTGACCCAACCTTCCTTACCGCTATCTTCTATCCGAATTCGCTGCCATTTTTGATTGTCACTCTCTGCTAGTACCACAACTTCTTGATTGTAACCAAGACTACCAATAGTTTCAGCATCACTGTTGGGTTCTGACCGCAGCCTCAAGCCATCTGACCAAGTCACTCGTGCTTTATATGTACCAGGTTCTAGCGGTCCAGGAGAGGGGGAATCAGCTGGACTAGCTTCGGCAATGGGCTTTAATTGACTTTTAGCTTTCTTCTTGGCAGCTAAACGTCGGGCGACAAGCGACGGTTTGTCATTGGCATAGATCGGTTTAGGTGGGGGAGTCGAGTTCCTGTTGATGAAGTACAAACTTGCGGCGACGCCTCCACACCCTAGGATAGCGATCGCCAGGAACACCCCTAACACAAGTTTGGCTAGAGCAGACACAAACATGGTCATCCTCACTACCTCATGAGATCGGTCTCTACTGGAGCTGACGCTGAATACGACAACTCAGATTGCTGTGTTTCGATGCTAGACGAGCTTTACCCGCAGCAGCCCAATCTTGGAGAAACTGAATTTGTTCTTGAGCAGTACGCGCCAGAGGGATCATTTGACTAGCAGCTTCTAAGATATCATCCGTAGTGAAGTCCCGGTTCTGACTAAATCCGATATGCATTGCCTCGACCAACGTTTGCTCAATTTCTGCTCCCGAAAAATCAGGAGTTTCGTAGGCTAGCCGCTCGATGTCATAACTCTTCAATTTATGAGAACGGAGTCGAGATAAATGTACAGTAAAAATTGCCTGTCGTTCGTCCTGAGTGGGCAAACCAACGAAAAAGATCTCATCAAACCGCCCTTTACGCAGCATTTCTGGCGGTAGAGACTGGATGTCGTTAGCAGTCGCAACGACAAATACTGGGGAAGTTTTTTCAGCTAGCCAGGTGATTAAGGTCCCGAAGACGCGATTAGTGGTGCCAGCGTCTCCTTTGCCACCCAGTCCAGAAAACGCCTTGTCAATTTCATCGATCCACAAAATACAGGGAGCTAGGGCTTCTGCAACCTGGATCATCTGCCGGGTACGAGATTCTGATTCACCGACTAACCCACCAAATAACCTCCCAACATCCAGACGCAGCAGGGGAAGGTGCCAGTGATGGGCAATAGCCTTAGCTGTGAGAGATTTCCCAGTTCCCTGAATCCCTACCAATAACAACCCTCGCGGATGTGGCAACCCGTATTGTCTCGCCCGTTCCGAAAACGCGCCGCCTCGCCGCAATAGCCAATCTTTCAGGTTATCTAAACCACCAATATCGGAGATCTTCTCAATGGTGGGACAAAACTCTAAAATTTGCGTTTGGCGAATCGTTTGACGCTTTTCCTCCAACACAAGTTCCACGTCTTCAGGCTGCAATTCGCCGTGGGTTGCGATCGCCCGCGCCAAAACGCGACGAATTCGCTCCATAGAAAGACCCTGGCAAGACCTTACAAGTTCATCCAGGATTCTCCCCCCCAAAGAGTGACCAGTAGCAGCTAAGAGACGTTCCACTTCTGTTCTAATCTCATCTGCTGCTGGTAGCGGAAACTCCAACACCGTTATGACTTCACTTAAATCCTCTGGAATGGCAAGCCGAGGCGCTAGCAACACCACATTTTTGGGCTGAGACTTAAGCAATCGTGCGAGGTTGCGGAGTTTACGGCAGATGGAAACATCCTCCAAAAATCGATGAAAGTCCCGCAAGATGAAAACACCCGGGGCAGATGCCGGGATTTTTTCCACCAGTTCCAGTGCTTGTAATGGATTGCGACGACCGAAACCAGCGTCATTTGGGTTACCTTGATAGCCATCTACGAAATCCCAAGTATAGACAGCTCGGTTGCCGTGCCGAGCCGCTTCTTCCCGGATTGCTGTTTCTACTCGCTCCTCTTCGTAAGTTGGGATATAGACCAAAGGATAGCGGGCACGCAGCAGCAGTTCAAATTCATCGCGGAAGCTCATAATAGGGAGTAGGGATGGGCTAGGGTAGTTGTTTTTTCAGCGCTTCCAAAGAAGCCCAGCGTCGATCGGCTGTTTGCTCACTCTCACTGGTGGGGGCGGTTTGAATACCTACACACTGCATGTCACACAACTGCCTGTGGGGAGTTTCTAGACAGAATTGCTCGTACAGCCATTCAGCAGGGTAAAAATAACCTTGTGGTGGTAAAGTTTCTACTAAATCTTCCAGCGCTACTTCGCGTTCTAGAGGACCATCATAAGGTCGATCGGCTGTTTCCTCCAACCAAATCATTTCAGACGCATTGACCTCCAAGCGATGATTGTACTGTTGTAAGCAGCGATGACAGGTCAAAGTCATAATCGTTTCCGCTCGAGCTGACACTTGGAGGTAATTTCCATGATGCTGAACCTTGACGAGACCACGGACCGGGGTTAAGGTCGCAAGACCAGGCAGAAATTCCTGTACCTGAATGACTTCTGTTTGCTCCCTTAACTTAGTTAGCTGCGGAATGTAAATTGCTTCCATAGCGGTTGTGAGGTATCCTCACAAAAACTCATCTCTTTAACCAGATGCAGTCCACTGGTTCTACACCTTCAGTCTAGCCCGATTGCGACTGGCGAATGACAAGGTGGCGATGCGGCTCTTTACCCCTGCTAAATGTCTCCAAGTCTGTAAAGTCTTTTAAAAAGGTATGGACCTGACGACGCTCAGCTGACGACAAGGATTTGATTTCAACTTCTTTGCCAGTTGTACGAACCATCTGAGCAGCATTCTTTGCCAGTTCTTGGATTTCTGCTTGCCGACGGACGCGGTAACCATCCAACTCTACTGTATACGAGGCTTGCTGCTCGTGGGTTTGGCTCAAATTCAAGCTGGCATTAGTTAGGTACTGAATTGCGTCCAGTACCGTCCCTTCAGAGCCAGTTAAAATCTGGATTTGTGTAGGCGTCAGGTTGGCTGCATCAATTGTCAACCAGAAACTATCTGCTTCTTCGTGACGCTCACCACCATTGGCAGGAACTTTCTCCCACTCAGCCTTCACAGCAGCAGGTACCCCAGTTAACTGCAACAGCGTTTCCAACCACTGCTGACCTCGCTGCATCCGAAGATCGCTCATAATTACCCTGATGTCTTTTTCTTAGAACGTCCTGGCTCAAAGGGGAGTGCTTCGCGTCCTTTGCCATCTACTTCTTTTTCTTTCGCCGCCTCTGCTGCCTCTACAATCTTTTGCAGGTTCTCTGGGAGTGGTTCACGGGAGACAATAAATGTTTGAAGGGTCTGAAAGATATTAGCGATTAGCATGTACATCAACACCCCTGCTGGCAGAGGAAAGAACAAGAACATGCCGGAAAAGATAATCGGGGTAATCTGGTTGACTGTCTGCTGTTGCGGGTTGCCAACTGCACCTTGACCTGAAAGCACTTGGTTCAGGTAGAGGCTAAGACCAAAGCAGATTACCATCGACACAATGTCCCAGTGGATCGTGCCATCGGGGTCAAATGCGCCTACTCGACCCAAGGCGTCAATGAAGAGAAACCCTTTATCTGCTGCCAGTCCGGGCACAGTTCCTTGGATAGTAACATCCCCAGGCTGAAGGGCTTCTAGATCACCGTTCTCATCCAATTTAACTCGCTCTTGCCCCTTAGTCACCTGCCAGTGAGGCACCAACGGCGATTCTGCGTGTTCAGCTACCAGCGCTGAGAGCGGTTTGCCTGCAACACTCTGAAATTCGACTTTGGCTTTTTCTCCAACTGCTAGGTGGTTACCGCTAGGGAGCATAGCGATAATAGGAGCGTGGAATCCATCGCTGATGTAAATGTTTTGAGGAGCAGTGGTGAAGGGTTGCGGCTGTACCTGTTCGATTTGCTCTGACGGCGAGATTTGCAGATTGATGCTGTAGTTGATGTCGGAAAATGGGGAGCCGCGTAGGGTAGCAAATAGGGCAAACAGGATCGGCATTTGCACGACCAGTGGTAAACACCCAGCCAAAGGGTTCCCAAATTCTTTGTAAACAGCGCCCATTTCTTCCTGCTGCTTGGCTGGGTCGTTTTTGTAGCGTTCTTGAATCTCTTTAACTCGCTTTTGCATCAGGGGTTGTGTTACCCGCGTCCGACGCATATTGCGAATTGAACCAGCGCTCAAGGGGTAGAGCGCAAAGCGAATGACTAGGGTCAACGCCACGATCGCAAGTCCATAGCTAGGCACGATCCTATAGAAAAAATCTAGGATCGGCAGCATTACGTTGTTGGTGATAAACCCAATACCAAAATCCATTGGTCTGCAGTTAACCTGAGGTACTCTGAGTTGTCTGAATCTAATTTATCTGAAACCGATCTGCCTGTGGTTCGGTTAACCTCCCAAGAGAGCGGTTATGCTACAGCTCTACTATAAGCTTTGCCACTCTTTATTGGAGTGAGTGGGATATCATCATGACTCTGATGTCCCACTCACTCTGGGATTCTTAGCAGCGACTTTCTCGTTGATGTACTCGTAGACTTCACGGAACTTAGGTACAGCCCTCAGTTCTAAACGACTGCCATCTCTAAGAGTTAGCACCATGTCACCCCACAGACCAATGCCGCGAGGAACTTTAACGATTTTCACGATCTCTGAATAAATGATGTCAGTGCGATCACTTCCCCTCCAGCCGCCAATGACAGAAATTCGGCGATTAGTGATGTAATAACGCAGCCATAATGCGCGAGCGATTGCCCCGACCGTCAAAGGTAACCCCACGATCGTCAGCCCGATCAACACATTTAAGACCAAATCCCCAATATGAGGACCGCCTTGATAATACACTTCCTCACGAATACCCATTGAGTACCTCTGCTTCTGCCAACAACTGCTCTAATTCTTGCAGAAATTGATGATAATCGCACTCTTGCACTGCCGATGGTTGAACCACTACTACCAGTCGCCACCCAGGTGATGTTCGGAGTAATAGCTGACGAAAAGCTGCCTGGATTTGCCGTTTGATCCGGTTACGAATCACAGCCCGCTTACTGACCTTGAGGCTAATCGAGATGCCTATCCGAGTTGGGGGAGTGGCTTTGACTGCCTCTAGTAATGGTATTTCCGGTTGCGATGGCAAAGCTCTCAGTGTTAAGTGAGAACTATTACGACGAATCCCGTCTCGGAAAACCTCCCGAAAATCTTGCCGATGCTGAAGTCGATTCGCTTTAGGCAAAGCCACTTGAAGGCAGCAGGAATGTTGCTAAACGCTGAGACGATATCGTCCTTTTCTTCTACGAGCTTTGATCACATTTTGACCGTCTGGGGTCCGC
>JAFAVL010000386.1 GCA_019242465.1 Chroococcidiopsidaceae cyanobacterium CP_BM_RX_35
ACCTGGTTGCCGTTTGCACCGTCCGTAGAAAGGGTGAGGCAAAGATATGAGCAATGCCTTCTCCCTTAAGGCGTTGAGCTAATTGCTGGGCTTGCACCACACCATCATCTGAAAGATGTGGATCGTAACGTCGCTCAGCAGTCTTAAACCATTCTGGGTTAACGAAGTCAATGCGGTTGCCATGTCTTGCGAGCCATACTGTTTGAGCCATGGTTGAGATATCTAGGCGAATAGAACTTAGGCGCTAACATACAGAATCTGCCAGCGTGGACTGAAATTATAATGATAGACTGATCCTGCCTAGACGGCAGAGTAGACTTATCAGGTGAGAGGCGAACCTCTGATTGAATGGGATAAAAATCAATGCAAGGCACAAGCGAATCATATATTTTGACGGATTTATACTTTGCCCCTGAATATCACTTAGCTAAAAACACTTATAAGGAACTACCAGCTATTGAACCGGATGTACTCAAATCAGAATACGAAGACAGGGGAAACGGTAATAGAGGAAAGTTTTTTATGAGTCAACTTGAGCATTTAGTATATTACTTGAAGGAGCAACTTCAAGGAATAACCTTTTTCTAGTCTTAAGCTCATTAGCTATTACCAACAGTAGAAAGCTTTGGCATCAAAATCTGATTTAGCTTCCCACTGCGATAGCCCTCTAAATCCAATGTGACGTAGATGAAGCCATAGGACTGAAAGACAGCCACCAAAGTTGGCAAATCTGTGGTTAAAACAAACTCTTTGATTTGTTCCGGTGGCAGCTCAATCCTGGCAGTATCGCCCTCAGAGCGCACGCGAAGATTCTTTAACCCCAACTTGCGTAGATAAATTTCAGCTCTACCCACCCGTTGCAACTTGCCTACAGTAATTTCTTCGCCGTAGGGGAAGCGGGAGCTGAGGCAGGGTTGGGCAGGTTTGTCCCACCAAGTTAAACCTAGCTGTTGCGAAAGCTGACGCACTTCTGCTTTTGTAATGCCTAATTCTGCTAGTGGCGATCGCACACCTCTTTCCTTAGCTGCCTGAATCCCCGGTCGATAGTCTCGTAAATCATCGGCATTCACTCCGTCTACAACATAGGGATACCCCAACTGCATCGCCAACGGTTTTAGCGTATCGTGCAATTCGCTCTTACAGAAATAGCAACGATTGACCGGATTCCCTGTGTAGTTGGGGTTATCCATTTCGTGCGTCTGGATAACCTGATGCAGAATTCCAATTTCCGCCGCTTGGACCTTTGCATCTTCCAACTCTTCTGGCAGCAGCGAAGGCGAAACCGCTGTTACTGCCATGGCGCGATTTCCCAAGACATCGTAAGCAATCTTGGCAACCAGAGTACTATCAACTCCACCGGAGTAGGCAATCAAAGCCCGCTCCATTTCGGCAAACAAAGTTTTCAATTGCGCCAATTTCTGCTCTAGCGTCATTTCCCAATCTGCCCAAGTCTCACTACTCCTATTTTAGCGTCCACCTCCTCATCCCCCCTAATCTCCACTTCGTGGGGACCCGGAGTTCCCCATCTCCCCATCAACTTCTGGTGGATTACTGTATCTTGCCACCAGAGTTGCCAGTACTTTCAAGTCAATTGGCTTAGAGATATATTCGATGGCTCCAGCTGCTAAGCAGGTTTCCCGATCTCCTTTCATTGCCATTGCTGTTTGAGCAATCACCGGAATCTTCTGATACCGCTCCTGAGCTTGCAGCTGCTGGAGCAGAGTCAGCCCGTCTACATCTGGCAAGTGAACGTCCATTAAAATCAGAGCTGGTAGACGACCTTTGAGAGCTTCCCACATCTGAGCGGCATTCTTCACCCAAGTCACCTCGTAGCCCAATTTACTCAGGTAGGTTGTCATCAGCTTGGCGTTGTGCAGGTTATCTTCTACAAGCATGACTGCTAACTTAGCCGTAGATCGCTCCTCTACTGGCTTCACCACTGTGTTTGTCGTGCCCATAGGTTGGGAAACCGGGCTAGCAGCAACACTAGCTTGCCCCACGGCTGTCAAAGGCAGTACGATAGTGAACTCGGAACCGCAATTGAGTTCAGACTGGAGTTCCACCCAGCCACCGTGGAGTTCCGCCAGTTTTTGAGTCAGCGCTAACCCCAAACCAGTGCCTTCCTGATGACCCACGGCGACATTGGCAATTTGCGAATAAGGTTGAAACAGTCGAGATTGCTCCTCTTGGGAAATGCCAGTGCCAGTATCCCAAACCGTGAAGTGGAGAAACAGGTTATGATGTTTAACCCGTAAGCCAACCACCCCTTGGTTAGTAAACTTCAGGGCGTTGGATAGCAAGTTGAACAGCATTTGCTTAAGACGTAAGGAATCAGCAGTCAGAGTAGTCGCCTGGGGGTCTAATTCTAAGCGGAGTTCCAAACCCTTGTCGCTAGCTTTCTCTTTTACCAAAGTGAGAACGCTCCGACACAAGCTGGGCACATCCACTGGTTCCCAGTGGATCTCAAGCTGATTCGCGGCAATTTTGGACAAGTCTAGAATGTCGTTGATGAGAGCGAGTAAATGTTGACCACTGGCAAGGATGATGTTGAGATATTCCTGATGGCGTAGGTGATCGGGGTTGTAGCCTTGGGCTAAGAGCAAGTGGGTAAAGCCAAGAATGGCACTGAGGGGCGTTCGGATTTCATGACTCGTATTAGCTAAAAATTCGCTTTTGAGTTGATTGGTGCGCAAGAGTTCCCGATTGCGAATTTCTAGTTGTTGAAACTGTAGAGATATGGCTTGATTTCTTTTATGCTGCGCCAGCACAGTGGTTGTGATAGCGAGCGATCGCTCTATAAGTTGGGGGAGGACGTTGGGGTCGATCGCATCGACCCCGCCATTCTCCCGGAGGCTGCCTCCGGGAGCTGTGGCGGCTTCGCCTTTATCGTCCGTTTTGAGCCGCGTTTTTTGTGTTTCTGGTGGTAACTTCTTTGAGGCAGCAATAACTAGCCAGCCTTTGACGCCAGCCTGAAGATCGAAAGACCAAGCACTCTGAGGCTTCTGGTGCTGAAGGTACTGTAGTTCTGACTCAGCTATCACTTGTTTAAGTCTCAACGGCAACTTTTTTCCTGTAGGGAGCCTCTCTAGTAATGGATGCTCTGGAGAACTTGTTGAGGCAGGAGCAAAATAGCGAACTTTGAATTCTGGCTTTATGGCGAGAGAAACACCATTGTTGCTAGTGTCAGGGAGAGCGATCGCGACACCAATATTTTCTAAGGCGATATCGATCTGCATGACGAGTGTCTGAAAGATTTCTGCCTCTAGCTCAATCCCTAGCTCTTGAGTTGTATCAATGTAGCTCCCGGAATTGCCTCCGGCAGAACGTTGAGCTGCGTTAGCTATCAAGCAGTCACTCAGATGCTGACTGATGCGGTTCAAGCTACGCTCCAACCACAGCTCAGCCTCAAGCTGCTGAATTTTTATTACTTCCAGGGCGCGATCAGCCTGCCCACTTTTCGATTCTTGTTCTGGCATAATCGACTACTTCTGCATGACTAACCAGACCACTAAAGTGACTTCACGTCAGTGCAGTTACTAGCAGTGGAGTAGCAAGCCAGGTAGCAATGATTTCAACCTACCTAGAAATAAAACACCAGATAGTACCCACTTTTTCAGCTTGCGGCACAATCATAACTATGGTTTTGGGTAAAGGCTAGGTATGAGATCACAAAGAGCCCGCCTCGCCAGAGGAACATGGGAGGACTGTCGTCCGCGAAACAGAACGCGTCAGTGCTGAGCGAGTAGGGGCTTTGGATAACCAACTGACACTACTCGCTCAGCACTATAGTTAAAATCCGTTACGGATTAAGTGTGTGGAAGTAGATCGCTGCCACTAGAAAGTTGCCTGCTAGGAGAATCAGGCTAACTATCGTGCGAAACGGATAGGGTGATTTGCTCGCAGTTTTAGCGACAGCGGTATCAGATGGTTTATTGGCTTGAGCAGTCATAAGCTCGGCTCCTAATTTCAGGACTTCTTAAGAAATACCAAAGAAGTGACCCCATTTGATACCAAGAGTTTGTGAAGAATAATTTAATTTAATCTTGGAGCGATCACTATCCCGTAGTCGTCACCCGAGAGGATAGCTTCTGGTATAGTTTTAACCAGGTAAGCAGTAGCTGCAAAACGATAGCAGCTAGCGGCACATTAGCGATGAGTTCGTCTGATCTTCCTAACCTCTGGGTACCTTTAGCACTTTTAATTCTGATTATTATGGCTGCTGTCTTTTTCAGCCGGATTCGGGAATAAAAACCGCTTGCCTCAGGTGTTGCTGAGATTGGAGAAACAGCTATTGGCTGGATTCAACTAGTTTCTTCAACCGAAAGTATGCCTCTTCTGGAGTGAGAGGCTCAGATGCAGTTTCATTAGGGATGTAGAATTGCCAGCTATCTGGAAAGTGACGCACCACGAAGCTGGGAATCAGTCCTAACTTCATTGCTCTCCTCCCCAGTTCTTCGGCTTGTTCCGCTAGAGTAAGCTCATCATGGAATTGAGGGTTATTCATCCTAATTGCACCAAATTGCGATTTGGTGACATTTAATCATGACTTGAGGCATTTGTTCATCATCTCTATGGCTGGATT
>JAFAVL010000568.1 GCA_019242465.1 Chroococcidiopsidaceae cyanobacterium CP_BM_RX_35
GCAATTAAAGTTGCTCTATCTCTCACCAGAAACACTTCTAAGCCTGCCAGTTTGGAAGTGTTTATGTCAGCCAAATTTGCAAATTTCTATGCTAGCGCTAGACGAAGCTCATTGTCTGGCTCAATGGGGTGAGACTTTTCGTCCAGCATACTATCGTTTAGGAGCAATACGTCCAAATCTTCTGAAACACAAGCCTTCAGGAACAAAGATAACAATTGCTGCTTTCACTGCCACTGCCGATCCACAGGTACAAAAGACTATTCAAAGAGTTTTGCAACTCCAACCAGCAGTATTTAGTCTCAACCCCTATCGTCCAAATCTACATCTCCAAGTTCAGCAAGTCTGGACACCCAGAGGACGACGGCAGCAATTACTCCGGTTTATTCAGGCACAGCAGCAGGCAACCGGATTAGTCTACATGCGATCGCGTCGAGATAGCGAAGATTTGGCAGCATGGTTAAAGCAGCAGGGCTATAGCACCTCTGCCTACCATGGAGGCTTGAGTTCCATTGAACGTCGGCAAATCGAGCAATCTTGGCTTCAGGGTGATACCCAGTTTGTCATCTGTACCAATGCCTTTGGTTTAGGTATCAACAAGCCCAACGTGCGGTGGGTGGTTCACTTTCACGCCCCGTTGTTGTTGACTGAGTATGTGCAGGAGATAGGACGAGCCGGACGTGATGGTAAGCCTGCTACAACCCTCACTCTGATTAGCGAAACCACGGGACTACTCAACCCTGAAGATAAGCAACGAAGGCAATTTTTTCAAGAACAGATGCAAAGGCAGCAGCAATCGGCACAAGCACTTGTTCTCAGACTGTCCAGTCAAGGAGAAGTGGCGACTGTCAGCAAGCAGTTCAAGGATGGGGAGATAGCTCTTTCCTTGCTACATAGTACAGGACATCTAGAATGGTCTGATCCGTTTCACTACCAACTTCGCATAGGGAAGTCTCAACCTGTTGGATCTAATGCTCGTGCCGTGCAGCAAATGGTGGACTACCTCAAGACAAGAAACTGCCGCTGGCAAATGCTTCTACATGAGTTTGGTTTTGAAGAAAAGCAGGAATTACGGTGTGGTCACTGTGATAATTGCGATCGCTTAACAGGTACAGGTAGACGATCTAGCTTGCGAGAAAGTGCATAAAACTTGCATAGCCGACGTGTCAGATATTTAATGAAGCGATTTTCCAGCTTCGCTCAACCAAAAGTACAATAAAGGAATGAACAACATGAAAAACCAAACAAAAAGGTTGCTCGAGGAAAAAAACTGTGTGGAGCTATCTGAGCAGGACATGGAGGCTGTTGTTGGTGGTGTAGAGGCCCAAACAGGTATTTGTACCTCACAGCCCACATCTCTCTTCTCTGGGACCGCAAAAGATCCCAATCCTCCCGTAACTCCAGTAATACCTTCTGGTCTCTGTGTCCCTCGCGGATAGTTTTGTGGTGTTGGCCAGCCAGCAACTTGCTTTCCCAGTAATATCTGTTGGCTGGTTTGGTCTTTCTGCTCTCGTAGCTCGAAGGGTTTCTCTCACCGATGTGAAAAGTCAGACATATTGCTCATTTTATGTAGGTGAATCACAATTCCCTACTTGGTCGCCACCACAGCTAAATTCCAGGCAAACCGCTTCATCAAAGGTAGCTGTTTCAAAATCACATCTATCTTCTCTAAAGGACGGTATTCTGGTTTTAACCTTGCTTGTTCAATAATAATTTTCTTCCAGTAACGCTCTTTATTTGGATCAACTTTCTCAATTAAATAGAAACGTAAGAAGATCCAGAGGGTGAAGAGCCAAAATGTATCATATGTTGTTCTGGAAAACTGAGATTTGACAAAATTGACGATATTAATGTCAAGTGGAGTTTCATCTTCAGTTCGTACCTTAGTTGCAATTCTCCGATATACATTAATAATTGGATTGTGCTTCAAGGGGTCCCAAAAACAGGCTTTTCCACCTGGCTTGAGTACTCGATACATTTCCCGGATGGCGGTTTGAGGCTCTGGTAAATGGTGCAACAAATTGGAGGCGTAAACGAAATCGAAGCTATTGTCAGGGCTATCGAGAGCCATTGCATTCATTGTCTGTCCCTCGATCTGGACATTGTTGGCTGCTGCTAGTTGGAGAGCCACTTCCACCATACCGGGAGAGTAGTCAGAGGCGACACACCGCGCCCCTCTTCTCGCAAAGTAGACACTGTTTTCTCCCGCCCCGCACCCTAAATCCAAGAGCCGCTTTCCTCTAACATCTCCCATATGTCTAAGGATGAACCGATTTTCTGGGGCTGTACAGGCTTCAAAGTAGTCCTGAACTTTGATTCCTTCTACGTCAATGGTAGATGCCCACTGATCGTGGAATCTTTTCTCTTTGTCAAAAATGTCATCCTGCATACTTTTAATAAATCTTATTGAATGCAGAGGAAAATTGAGAGAGCTAGCTACAGAGGAAACGCTGAGTTCCTCTGCAAATCCGTCTTTTTCCTCTACTCCCCTACTCCCTCTCTTGCGAAGTCAAGCTCGGAGGTTTCCTCCAAGCTTGACTTCGCACTACTTCCTACTCCCTCTGCAATCACTTGCTCTCGTGGTCCTTGACTTGCTGGCAATGCAGCATAGAGGCGGTTGAGGGCGTTGATATAGGCTTGGGCTGACGCAACGATAATATCTGTGTTAGCCGCATGACCAGAAAAGACTCGCTCTTGATACCGTAGGCGGATAGTGACCTCTCCCAAGGCGTCGATTCCCGCTGTTACAGACTGAACGGAAAATTCAATGAGTTGGTTTGGCACATTCACAACTCGGTTAATTGCTTTATACACCGCATCTACTGGGCCTGTGCCGATTGCGGCATCGGTCAATTCTTCACCACTAGGGGTGCGGAGGGTAACGGTGGCGGTAGGACGGGCACCACTGCCGCAGGAAACCTGCACCAACTCTAGGCGAAATAGCTCTGGGGCTTGCTGGATTTCGTCGTTGGCGATCGCTTCTAAGTCCCAATCCGAAATTTCTTTTTTCTTATCCGCCTGGTCTTTAAATTTGAGAAATGCCTTATTCAACTCAGTTTCTGATAATTCAAAGCCCAATTCTTTCAGTCGAGTCCGAAAGGCATTGCGCCCAGAATGTTTGCCGAGAACGATCTGATTGTCTGTCAACCCAATTGACTGAGCATCCATGATTTCGTATGTCAGCTTGTTCTTAAGAACGCCATCTTGGTGAATGCCGGACTCATGAGCAAAAGCATTCGCCCCCACTATTGCCTTATTTGGCTGTACTAGCATCCCGGTTAAGTTGGAAACCAACCGGGAAGTTTTATAAATTTGGCGGGTATCGATCTTAGTCAGAGGTGTCTCAGAATCGACTGGGCGTCCCAGATAAGGATTAAAGTATTGCCGCCGGACATGTAGAGCCATAACGAGTTCTTCAAGCGCTGCGTTGCCTGCTCGTTCTCCAATCCCATTAATGGTACATTCTAGTTGCCGGGCTCCATGTTTGACGGCTTCTAAAAAGTTAGCTACAGCTAAGCCTAGATCATTGTGACCATGGACAGAAATCACGCAGGAGTTGATATTGGGAACATTGGCTTTGATGCCCTGAATCAGCGCCCCAAACTCGCTGGGAGTCGTGTAGCCCACTGTGTCGGGAATGTTGATTGTTTTAGCCCCAGCAGCGATCGCCCGCTCTAAGACTTGGTAGAGGTATTCTGGATCGGTGCGAACGGCATCCATGGGTGAAAATTCTACATCCTCCATGAAAGATTTGGCGTAGGCAACCATTTCTTCTGCGATCGCTAACACCTCAGCTCTTGATTTCTTAAGCTGGTATTTTAGGTGAATGTCTGAAGTCGAAATAAATGTGTGAATCCTAGCATGAGCTGCTGGTCTTAGCGCCGCTGCTGCTGCTTGAATATCTTCTCGGATTGCTCTTGCCAAACTACAGATTGTAGGACCATCTTCTGTGCCTACTGTTTGCGCAATCTTCTCCACCGCCTCAAAATCGCCTGGGCTGGCGAAAGCAAACCCGGCTTCAATCACGTCCACGCCTAAACGTGCCAGTTGCCGGGCAATCAGCAGCTTCTCGTCCACATTTAATGTAGCTCCAGGACACTGCTCTCCATCCCGTAAAGTGGTATCGAAGATAATGATTCGGTCTTTCAATTGATTTTCCATACGTCTAAATCCAGATTCCTGCTTGTTTTGACAGCTTTTCTTTGATTTTACTAGAGCGCATTAATAATCTACTTTTTCAATGTGTCCGCGAATATCGTTTAAATCAATGTATCTGTCCGTCGCATTCCGTAACTCGCGAGCAATCATTCCTTCTGTAGATACTACTGAAATATGAGTATTTTTGGAGCGTAATAGTTCGATTGCTCGTTCAAAATCGCCATCACCACTAAATAGAATAACTCGGTCATATTGTTCCACTGTATTAAACATATCTACCACAATTTCAATATCTAAATTCGCTTTTTGTGAGTAGCGACCGGAGGTGTCGTCGTAATATTCTTTAAGGATTTTAGTGCGAACTGTATATCCGAGACTAATCAGGGCGTCTCTGAACCCTCGCTGATCTTGAGGATCTTTTAATCCGGTGTACCAAAAAGCATTAATGAGTACGGTATCCAGCTGCTCTTTTTTAAAATATTCCAATACTCGTCTAGGATCAAAAAACCAGCCATTTTTTTGTTGAGCATAGAACATATTGTTTCCGTCTACAAAAATAGACAGACGGTTCATTAAGAAAGGCATAGAAACTTAGACCTAAAATTTGAGTAAAGATTTAAGTCGAATAATCGATTATAGCAATAATAATGACCGCACTATTTTGCTAAACTTGGCATAATATGTCAGTCTAGTAAGATTTTTAAAGAATTCTCCTTATTCTATGAAACTATATAGTCGTCAATAAAACTATCCTTAAATAGTAGCTCTTGAGCGGGATAGCACTGGAATACAAGCCCGATGATTCAAATCTAACAATAAAATAGACAGATTGACCAAGAACGGGGTGTGGGCACTTGACCCCTTTACGGTTACATATAGGAACACCAATCTCTCCAGCTACCAGCATATAGCTTGCCAGTGTAAATTCCAGCCATTTCCAAGGATAGTAGATTGACGCAGGCGGTGACTCCGGAACCGCAGTAAACCAAAATCTCTTCTGCTGGCTGCAGTTCTTCCCATCGTCGGCGTTGCTCAGTTTCAGCTAGCAAATATCCTTGTGCATTAGAGACTTCTTGCCAAGGGTAGTTAACAGCAC